>JAKSRZ010000099.1 GCA_024403375.1 Lachnospiraceae bacterium | reverse complement strand
CAGATGAATCCGACAGGCTATACAAATCATCAGTGGTGTGTAATAAATACAGGAACTGCAGAATACTTATTTGATCCGAATATCGAATGCAATATTGCCAAAGGAAAGAAGAACAATCATACAAGATTTGCAAAGACTTACAGTCAGCTTCAGGGAAAATACAAGCAGTACAGTTATGATGTTATGGTGAGAAATTTTGGAGCACCTCAATATAATCCGTTCTTATATTATGGACAGACTACATGTGAAATATATATGTAAAATTAAAACCCCGGCGTTTGCCGGGGTTTTTCTATGAAATAAAAACAGTTTAGTGTGAGTAAAATGTTGCTACGCTCTTTCCAACTTATCTTTAGGAAGAATAATATTAAGAAGTATTGCAACTACTGCAGCGGGTACAATACCTGATCCACCAAATATATGCTGAACAAGTTCAGGAGCTTTGGCAAGAATAGCTGTATTTGCACCGATACCATATCCAACTCCGAGAGCAACCGAAACAATTGTAAGATTTCTTCCGGTAAGAGGAGTCTTTGTAATAAGCTGAATACCACTTATTACGATTGATGAGAACATGATAACTGCAGCTCCACCAAGAACAGGCTGCGGCATGATAGATACCAGAGCACCAAGCTTAGGACAGAGACCGCAAAGAACCAGGAAAATTGCGCCTGTAGCAAGAGCAAAACGGTTAACAACCTTTGTCATGGCAACAAGTCCAACATTCTGACTGAAGGAGGTGTTTGGAAGAACACCGAAAACGGCAGCTAAGCTTGAACCAATACCGTCACAGATTACTCCTCCGGAAAGTTCTTTATCTGTAGCTTCACGACCAAGTCCACCTTCCATAACGCCTGAGATATCGCCGACTGTTTCAACAGCTGTTACGATGAACATTATCAGTATAGGGATTATGGCTCTCATATCAAATACAGGTTTTACCGGCATAATGCTTGGTAAAGCAAACCAGGAAGCTTCACTTATTTTATTCCAGTTAACTACCCAGCTTTTAGTATATTCAACACCATCTGCGGTAATACCGGTTTTGCTAAGGAAAAGTCCCATAACAAATGCTGCAATATATCCGCAGACAATTCCAAGAAGAATGGATGAAGAACTGGCAAATCCTTTGAATCCATGCTTAAAGATAAGTATCATAACGAGTACAAAAAGAGCAAGTAATATGTTTTCGAGAGAGCCGAAATCATCGGCTTTATTTCCACCACCAAAAGAGGTGATACCAACAGATATTAAGCTAAGTCCTATCGATAAAACAACAGTACCGGTAACAACAGATGGGAAAAATTTCCTAAGCGGCTTTAAGAAGAAACCTAAAACACCTTCGAACAGACCACCGATAATGGAAGCACCCATGATTGCACCATAGGCAATGACGCCCCCTCCCATTGTTTTGGCTACTGAGCCGCAAACACCAATGAAGCCGGATGATGTACCCATTATAATAGGTACCTTTCCGCCAATAGGTCCGATTGAGAATAACTGAATAAGTGTTACTATACCGGCAATAAGCATGGCATTTTGTAACAGACCAAGTCGGAGACTGGCGAAATCACCGCTGGCGATGTCACAAGTGGTTGTAACAATAAGCAATGGGGTAAGATTACCGACAAACATTGCAAGTACATGCTGAAGACCAAGTGGGATCGCCTGTGAAAGAGGCAATTTGCCCTCGAAACTGTAGGCTTCCTTCGAAAGCATAAATTTGTTTTTCATTAAGTTAATCCTTTCATTTAATTATATATTTATATAAATTAATTATCTTATTTTCCAAGGGCAATCTGCTCAGGTGTAATGGGAAGCTCACGATGCCATACACCTGTTGCACGATAAATTGCATGAGCCAAAGCAGGAGCAGGAGTATTAATAACAATTTCTCCGATGGATTTTGCTCCAAATGGTCCTGTGGGTTCGTAACTGTGCTCAAATTCAACCTTTAAGTTACCCATATCAAGTCTTGTGGGGAGCCTGTATTGCATAAGTGAAGACTCTATAGGCCGGCCCTTTGAATCATTGGTTATGTTCTCGAATAAAGTGTGTCCAATTCCCTGAACGATACCACCCTCTGCCTGAATACGGGCAAGGGCAGGATTAATGGGAATACCGCAGTCTACTACAGCCATATAATCAAGAACAGTAACTTCTCCGGTAAGCTTATCAAGTTCAATTTCAACCATTCCTACCATATACGGAGGTGGTGAAACAGGAGAAGAATGAGAAGCTGATGCCTGAGGAACAATATCATTATTCAACTGAGATTTGTTACCAACCTCTGTAATGGTAACAGATTGTTCGGTGTTAATTCTTCTAAGCTTTCCTTCATCAAATATAACTTCATCTTCATTGCAGTCCATAAGTCCTGCAGCTATTGAACACATACGCTTTTTGAGGTCTGTACAGGCTTTTTCTACAGCTTTGCCTGTTATGTATGTTGTAGAAGAAGCATATGAACCGGAATCATAAGGCGAGGCATCCGTATCAGCACCGAAGACTGTTACATCATCTACGGAGCAGTCCATACATTCAGCAACCATCTGAGCAAGAATGGTATCACATCCGGTTCCCATATCGGCAGCACCTATCATAAGTGTATATGTGCCATCATCGTTTAACTTAACAGTTGCGGAACCAACATCAAGATTTGAAATACATGATCCCTGCATAGCCATTCCGATTCCGGCGCATCTGACTTTTCCGTTGCCCATGTCTCTGACAGGATATTTTTTATCCCAGTCAAACATTTCCTTACAATGAGCAAGGCATTTATCCAAAGCACAGGCACTGGCAATTTCATTATAGTAAGCAGGCATAACCATGCCTTCTTTAAGCATATTCATTTCACGAATCACTGTCGGATCCATATTCAGATTTTCGGCAAGCTCGTTAACAGCTGACTCAAGGGCAAATATTCCCTGAGTCGCACCATATCCACGATAAGCTCCCGCAGCCATGGTATTTGTATATACAACATCATAATTAAAGCGGTGAGCTTCAAGGCTTCCGGTATACATAGGAATTGATTTGTGCCCTGAAAGGCCGACAGTTGTAGGTCCGTGTTCTCCATAGGCACCACTGTTTGAAAGAGTATATAAATCCAGAACTCTGATTTTACCATTTTTATTTGCACCGAGTTTAACTCTTACTTCCATCTCATGACGGGGAGAACCTGCAATCTGAGATTCTTCACGAGTAAATACAATCATTGCAGGACGTCCTGTTTTCATGGTAACAAAGGCAGGATAAACTTCGCTGACAGCTGTCTGCTTTGCACCGAAGCCACCACCACTACGTGGTTTTTCAACTCTGATCATATTTTTTGGAATTCCAAGCGCGTGAGAAAGAATACGACGTACATGGAAGACAATCTGTGTAGATGAAATAACATGAAGACGTCCATATCTGTCATAGCTGGTATAGGTTCTGAAGGTTTCCATCATTGCCTGATTGAAAGCCTTTGTATGATAGGTTCTGTCAATTACGATATCGCAGTCAGCCAGGACACCATCAACATCTCCGTGTTCACTCTGCTCACTTGCAACCAGATTACGTTTGTTACTGCCGCCAACATCGATGGGAGCAACCCAGTTGTCTTCGGGATGAACAAGTATGTTGCTATCTTTTGCTTTTCGAAAATCAAGAACAGCTTCTAAAACATCATAAGATACTTTAATCAGTGATAAAGCTTTTTTAGCTGCTTTTTCATTTTCGGCAGCAACTATGGCTACAACATCTCCGGCAAAACGAACATGACGATCAATAATCAGTCTGTCGTAAGGGGAAGGTTCAGGATATGTTTGTCCTGCATTCGTGAAACGGCTGTCCGGTACGTCCTCCCAAGTAAAGATATCGACAACTCCGGGAACTAGTTTTGCCACCTTTGTATCAATAGTATTAACGATGGCATTGGCATGAGGGCTTCTTAAAAGCTTAACTACCAGGGCGTTTTCGGGAGCAATATCTTTAGTGTATACCGGCTTTCCCAAAAGGAGCTGCATGGCATCTTTTTTTCTTACAGATTTATTAATTGCATTGTAATTTTTATGTTCCATAACCTGCCCCCTTATTTATGCTTCCGACTGTCAAGAAAGCTTCTGATACCTCTTAACTGTCCTTCGTAACCACTGCATCTGCATAAATTACCTGAAAGATACTGTCTGATTTCATCATCTGTCGGATCAGGGTTTTCTCGAAGTAATGCAATGGTGTTCATTACGAATCCCGGATTACAGAAGCCACACTGATCTGCCCCCTGATCGGCTATAAAACCGACAAATTCTTTTGCTTCATCCTGTAAGCCTTCCAGGGTTGTAATTTTATGTCCGTTTGCTCGGGCTGCAAGCACGGAACATGAAAGAACGGGTGTATCATCAAAAAAGACGGTACACAGACCGCAATTTGAGGTTTCACATCCACATTTTACACTGTAGCAGTTATGACTGCGGAGAAAATCAAATAATGTAAGGTCCGGATCAATCTGATCGGTTATTTTTTTACCATTTAGTGTAAGCGTTATATCCATCACATTAATCCTCCCAGTCTGATAAGATTTCTTTCGGTGAGCACCCTGACAAGCCGGCTTCTGTACTTTGCACTGCCACGATTGTTACTTGATGTAGGTACATGAGAGGCTAATTTCTTGGCAAAAAGTGAAGCGGTTTCTTCTGTTATGCCGTCAGCCAGAACAGCATTTTCGTCTGAATACAGACGGGCTCTTCCGGAACGGGCTCCGATAACTGTTTTATATTCTCCGTCGATTATGCTTGTGGCACATGTAAGAACGGGGAAATCAGTTCTTTGGATTCGAACGGAACTGTATACACATTTGCAGGGCTTCTTTTTTACTATGATGTTCGTAAGTATATCTTTGTCATATTTCATCTTCGAAAATTCAGCCATTGAGACGATGCCGCCTTTATATAGTTCTACATAGCTGTCAAGTGCAAGAAAAACAGTAAGTACATCCGAAAAACCGAAACGTCCCCAGATGCTTCCGCCGACTGTTGCCATATTTCTGAACTGAACACCGATAATATCTTTCAGGGCATCACGAATAGAATTGTTGGTGTAGTCATTGAGGCTTTTACTGGTTTCAAGTTCTCTTAACGACACCATGGCGCCAATCCTGTACTGTTCATCATCTTCCTCGATTTTATTGAGGCCAAGACCGGAAATATCGATAACTGTATTGTAGTTGGGTTTTCCGAGACGAAGCCACATCATCCCTGCGGCAATTTTGCAGTTTTTTGCCTGATTAAGGGTGTAGGCTTCTTCAAGAGTTTCTGCTTTGACATATTTTTGAAAAGTAATCATTAAAATCTCCCAAATAAATAGAATAAATAACGATTTTATTGTACTAAATTTGCTTGTCAATTGAAATGCATTTTGTTATTATTCGTTGTAGTTTAGAAAATATAACGAGGTGAAATTATGAAAAAGTTTTTAAGCATTTTACTCGCATGCGTTATGGCATTCAGCCTGGTGGCATGTAGTACGGAACAGGCTTCGACAGAAAGCAGTGCATCGACTGAAGCGGTAGTTACAGAAACAGAGAACGTAACAGAAGAAGTAACCGCTGTCGAAGAAACAGCAGAGCAGGTTACTGAGCCAGCAACTGAGGAGGCCGTTGTTGAAGAAACTGTAGCAGAAGAGAACAAAGTAGAATATCCTGTTACAATTACTGATCAGGCAGGCAGAGAAGTAGTAATCGAAAAGGAACCGGAGACTCTTGTAAGCGGTTATTACATTTCAAGCAGTCTTCTGATAGCACTTGATCTTGACAGCAAGATGGTTGGTATAGAAGCCAAGGCAGGAAAAAGACCAATCTATAAGCTGGCTGCTAAGGAACTTATAGATTTACCAAGTGTCGGATCTGCAAAAGAGTTTGACTTGGAAGGTTGTGCAGCATTAAATGCCGACCTTGTAATTCTCCCATTAAAGCTTAAAGATGCAGCAGCAACTCTTGAAGAGTTAGGTATAAAGACTATTCTGGTAAATCCTGAGAGTGAAGACTTATTAATAGAAATGATAGATATTATTTCTACAGCAACAAATACCGTAGACAGAGCTGAACAGTTGAAGAGCTTTATTACATCAAACAAAGATATGCTTAGCGAAAAGCTTAACGGTGCAGAAGCAAAAAAAGTTTATCTTGCCGGCAACTCAAATGTATTGTCTACTGCAGGAAATAAGATGTATCAGTGTGATATGATTAAGCTTGCAGGTGGCGAGAGCGTTTCCAATGAGATTGATGATAAGTACTGGGTTGATGTTGATTACGAACAGATTCTTGCATGGAATCCTGATTACATCGTAATTGCTGCTGAAGCAGAATATACAGTTGAGGATGTTCTTGCAGATGAAGCACTTGCAGCTTGTGGTGCGGTAGCAAATGGAAATGTTTATAAGATGCCTTCTGATGCAGAGGCCTGGGACAGCCCGGTACCAAGCGGTATTCTCGGATCTGTATGGCTCGCTGGTATATTACATCCTGATGTGATATCATCAGAGGAAAGTGATAATATTATTGAGGAATTCTATGAGACGTTCTACGAGTTCAAGTACGGCGAAAAATAATATATATCTG
>JAKSRZ010000098.1 GCA_024403375.1 Lachnospiraceae bacterium | reverse complement strand
CTGTGCCCACGGTTCAGGCCTTGTGGTTCCTTGGAACCACGTCTACGACTACATGCACATTGAAAGAAAGCTGCGTCCGAAAAAATCGGTCAGCACACCCACTGCCCCCGTTGCAGCACCTCAGACTTCAACCTATGACTCTACCGAGAAGGGCGGACACTATTCCTACTCCGCTTCAACAGTATTGGACAAGGAGCTGGCAGCCATTTTCAATCGAACCTACGGCTCACAGAAATCCGATAAACCAAAGGATGTTTATCGCCCTATGCCGGAGGTCAGAAAATCAACTGCTCCCCAGCATGTCCACGTGAAAACAGAGGAACCGGTTCCCGAATACCTTCTCGTAGACGGCTACAACATTATTTTCTCTTGGCCTGAGCTTAACGAACTCTCAAAAACCAACCTTGAAGGTGCCCGCCGTAAGCTCATGGACATCCTGTGCAATTATCAGGGCTTCAAACAAATGACGCTGATTCTTGTCTTCGATGCCTACAAGGTGGAAGGTGCCATTGAAAAAGTGGAACAATATCACAATATCCACGTCGTATACACCAAAGAAGCTGAAACAGCTGACAGATATATTGAGAAAACAGTCAAAGAGCTCGTAAAAAAATACCACGTGACCGTAGCCACCTCCGATGCCACAGAGCAGATTATTATCTGGGGTTCCGGTGCTCTCAGAATGAGTGCCAAGGAGCTGCAGGCTGAAGTTGATATTGCCGGCAAGGAAATCAACCACATACTGTCCGAAAAGGAGACAGGCCGCCGTAACCAGCTTATTGATGCGTTACCGCCAGAAGTAGCAGAATATATAAATTCTCTTCGAATAAAAAGTTAAAAAACTGCCCCTACGCTTAACATAGAGGCAGTATTTTTATGCAATCTGTTTTGCTTTTTTCTTAAAAGTCAGCTGTGCCATCAGTATGGCTATCATCATAGCTATACATCCAAGCCCCTCCCTCAAAGAAAGTCTCTCTGAAAGAATAATCCAGCCTGTCAACACACCGAACACAGACTCAAAGCTCATAATAATTGACGCAACCGTAGGATGCAAACCATCCTGAGCAATTATCTGAAGCGTATATGCGATACCACAGGAACATACTCCGGAATAAAGAAGTGAGCCCCAGGCATCCCAGGTTGTAAAGCCATAAACCCAGTTTTCCGATGTGTAGGTTATAAAGGCTCCGATTCCCTTATAAAGCTGCATATCCACGAGAATCATAGGAATGAGTCCCAGGACACCACAGGTCAGGAACTGAATCTGAGACAAACGCACACCGTCCACCTGAGGAGCATATTTATCAACCACAAGAATCTGAACCGCAAAGAAAAATGCACATATCAATACAAGAATGTCTGAAGTAGCTACCGAAGAACCACCACTCATGCAAAGAAGGTACAGTCCACCAAGTGCAATGAATACCGCCACCCACACGTTCCATGAGCTTTTTCTTTTCAAAAAGATTCCGAGAATCGGCACCATCAGAATGTAAAAGGCAGTTATAAACGCCGCCTTACCTGACGCTGTTCCCCAGGTAATTCCCAACTGCTGAAGGTTGGTGGCAACATACAGCACGAGGCCGCACATAATCCCTGCTTTCCATAAAGTCTTCTTATCTTCCTTTGTAACCGGCTTCTTTTTGTTGCCCTTAGCGTCCATAAAAAGGACTACCGGAACAAGTGCCAAAGTACCAATGAAGCTTCTTATACAGTTAAAAGAAAAGGGGCCTATGGCGTCTCCGCCGGTACTTTGCGACACAAAGGAAGCTCCCCATATAAGTGCCGTAAGTGCCAGCAATAATGAATTTCTTATTTGCTTGTTCATGATCCTGTGCTATTGAAGCCGCCATCTCTTACGCCATCGGCTTCATCATCCTCTGTTATTCCGTATTGGAGAAAAACTCCCTGTGCAAATCTGTCTCCTCGCTTCAGTACAACGGTTTTACCTGTGCGAGAATCATTGGTAATCTTAACAAAAATATGCCCTTCGTTTGAAGAAAAATAGTAGTCGCTGTCGATTACGCCAACAGAATTATCCAACTGCAGTCTGTACTTAAAACCAAGTCCGCTTCTTGGGAAAAGCATAAGTACATAGTCCTCGCGGATTCTGCACCGTATGCCCGTAGGAATTTTTATGGACTCTCCCGGCTCCAAAGTACATTCTGCGGTAGTATGAATATCGTACCCTGCGGAGCCCTTTGTGGCTCTCACAGGGATATTGATTTCACCATAAATCTTTGTTGCCTCTTCCCTTGTTGCTTCGGGAAAGGTATCCAGATAATCCGCAACAAATCGATCTTCACTTACTTTCTCAAATTTAGCAATTCGTTCCATTACATTTCCTTTAAGAATGCTACATATGCCTGCTTAGCTTCCCATACATCGGACTTGGAAACGATTTCCCAAGGAGCATGCATGCAAAGAACTGCAACACCTGCATCAATAACCTGCATATTGTACTTAGCCATAATGTATGCGATTGTTCCGCCGCCGCCTACATCTACCTTACCAAGTTCAGCTGTCTGGAAAGCGACCTTATGCTTCTCCATAGCCGCACGAATCTTGGCAACGTACTCAGCATTTGCATCATTACTGCCGCTCTTACCGCGGGATCCTGTGTACTTGTTATATACGATACCCTTTCCAAAGTAAGCTGTATTCTTTCTCTCAAAAACTTCAGGGAAGTTAGGATCAAAAGCTGCAGAAACATCGGAAGAGAGCATTACTGAATTTGCAAGTGCACGTCTTACCTTAAGTTCTGAATATGTACCTGTAAGATTTACAAGTTCTGCAACAGCATTTTCAAAGAACAGGCTCTGCATACCTGTAGCACCGACAGAACCGATTTCTTCCTTGTCCACAAGGAGACAAGCAGCTGTTCTATCTGTCTTATCAACCTCAAGCATAGCTACAAGGCTTGTATAAGCACATACTCTGTCATCATGGCCGTAGCCTGTGATCATGCTTCTGTCAAAGCCAAGGTCACGTGCCTTGCCTGCAGGAACAACTTCGATTTCTGCTGAAAGGAAGTCCTCAGCCTCTACACCATATTTGTCCTTAAGAAGCTTAAGCACATTAGCCTTTACAGCTTCCTTATCCTCACCCTTAAGAGGCTCGCTGCCAACAAGTACATTTAATGCCTCGCCCTCAATAACCTTTGCAGCACTCTTCTCCATCTGAGCTGCAGAAAGGTGAATAAGAAGATCTGTAATCTCGAATACGGGATCATTCTCATCGTCACCGATATTTACATTTACAATGCTGCCATCCTTCTTGCAGATAACTCCGTGAAGGGCAAGAGGAATTGTAACCCACTGGTACTTCTTTACGCCGCCGTAATAATGTGTATCAAGAAGAACCTGCTCTGTATCTTCATATACAGGAACCTGCTTCAGATCAAGTCTGGGTGAATCCACATGTGCACCAAGGATAACCATACCGTCTTCAAGAGGCTTTTTACCAATAATGAAAGCAGCAAGAGCCTTGCCCATGTTGTTGTAGTAAACCTTATCTCCTGCCTTAAGCTTCTTGTTCTTTGCAATACAATCCTTAAGGTCTGCATATCCGTTTGCTTCAAGAATTGCAACGCTTTCAGCTACGCACTCACGCTCTGTTTTGCACTTGGAAATAAATGCCTTGTAATCAGTTGTGAGCTTTTCAAGTTTCTTTCTTGTAGCATCGCTGTATGTAAGCCATGCATTTTCCTTCTTGGTTTCTTTCTTCTTGTCGTCTGTTTTCTTTTCAGATGCTTTTGCTGCCATTTTTTTCTCCTTTGCAGACAGATAACCTTTTTCGCCATCAAGTATTTCTGCCATATTTTTTCATTCAGGGGCTTCTCCCCGACCCTTTAATTATAGCTGTTTTTATATGTTTTACAAGCAGTTTTAGGTTTTCAACAAATAAAAAGAGCCACCTCCGTTTCTGCTATTGGGTAAAGGCTTGCGAACGAATAAATAACTGATATCGAAGTGTGGCTCATGGTCAAATATTCAATTGTCCTACAGCTTACTTAATCTGAATAGCTTGTGACGAGCTTTAATCCTTGCGATTTCTTCTGGTTATAAGCTGTGAAATGCAACGAGTTGCGTTTTTAAGGCCCTTTTCAGTTCTGCAATCAAAGACCTCGTTTATCAGGGTCGTTTTCCTGATAATATACCCATCCGTAACAAAAGCGTATGTCTTCCTTCCACACACCATGTTCGAAAGGGCCTCCGTCCAGAACTTTTCCGTCCACGGCCGCATGCTTCCCACGCACAGAACTGCTTCAAACGGGATTCCGGCTTCTTTGGGATTCGTGTTTCCGAAATCACAAATTATAACGTCTCCCCCAAGCCCTCTCCAGTTCTTTGCCTCCTGTGGCAGTACGCCTTTGGCAATGGTCACGGAGTCCGTACGAAAAACAAATTCCAACGAATCAGACTTATTGTTGTTTTTTTCCAAAGCTTCCAGATTTCCTGCCGAGTTGCAGTCCAGCAGCAATACTTTCTTTCCGCTTTTACTTCTTAATTGCTTGGCAAGCTCAAATGCAAAAAAGCTTCCATGAAAGTCCGAAGGCACCCCGACGACAGCAAGCCAGGTTTCTTCCTTGTACTTCCCAATTTTGCCTCCTACACCCAGAAGGTCCGCCTTTACTTCTTCCGCTGATGTATACAGTTCCTCTCCGATTCGTATGCAATTCTTTACAATAGCTTCGTAACCTTTTGGAACGATGGGCGCATACATAAGCATATACTCAAATATTTTCCCCAAAGCATATATATCCGTTGCTTCACATATCTCTCCATCCCCGCTCTGCTCAGGAGCTGAATATCCCTTACTTCCGAACATATCAACAGTATCCGTTTCTTCGACATAGCAGATGGCACTGCCAAAATCAATCAACTTCATTTTTTTATCGGATACAATAATATTGTCCGGCTTTAAGTCCAGATGCAGTATTCCCCTCGCAGGATTATGAAGATAAATCAGTATTTCGGTAAGTTTGACAGAATAGTCAAGAATTTCCGATCCGGTAAGATGCATCTTTCTTTTCAGATGCTTTGTAAGAGTTTCACCGTCTATGGCTTCTTCAATAAACGACATGCCACAGGCATTTTCTATCACGTCATAAACGATTGGTATTGCTTCATTTCGAATCTTCTGAAGTGTCCGAGCTTCTTTTGTCAATGTATCATATTGCGGATGTGTTCTGTAGATTGTTTTAATGATGCGTCGACAACCCAGTTCTTTATGGAGAGCCAGCTCCACTTCGCCGCAGCTGCCCTTTTGAAGCACCTTCAGCAAGCTATAGCCGCTCAGCCTGTAATCATTTATCATTCTTCTCCTTTCTTCTTTTTTGTCCGATCCGCAATATGATTATAACCACCATCCCCTTGTTTTTTCAATAACAACTTCCTTCCTCGGATGTAGAAAAATCGTGGTCAAAATTGTGCACTTTTACCAATAAGAGTTAATAGTATTTATATTGACTTTTCATAAAAGGTTTTTTATACTATGCCCAAGTCGGGGCTACAACAGACAAAAGAGGTCATTCAAAGCATGAAAATCGAAAAAATAAGTGAAAACCAAATAAAGTGCACTCTTACACGTGAGGATCTTTCCGAGCGAGAGTTACAGCTTTCCGAGCTGGCCTACGGTTCCAGCAAGGCCAAAGCTTTGTTTTCCGAGCTCATGCTTCAGGCTTCCTACGAATGTGGATTCGATGCTGAAGGTGCTCCTCTTATGATTGAGGCAATTCCCTTTGATCCTGACAGTCTTGTACTTATCGTATCAAAGCTTAACAATCCTGAAGAGATGGACATGCCCCAGGGCAAGTTCCCGTTAACTCCCGATGACGTTATGGGTAATGACAAGCACATCAAGATGACTCCCGAAGCCAGAAATGAGCTTCTCAGCCGTCTTTCCGATATTATTTCCAAGGCCGGAGCCATGTTTGGTTCTGATAACGAGCCGAAGGAAGTTCCTGAAAAAAAGGAAGTTGCTCCTCAGCAGAGAGTTTTTTCCTTCGAGGCTCTTTCCGAGATTATTCGACTTGCTGAAGTGGTGGCACCGTTTTACAGTGGCAAAAATTCGCTTTATAAGGATGACTGGGACGACAGATACTACCTTGTTATTTATCCTTCTTCCAAAAAGGCGGATGAATTCAATAAAGTATGCAACATTGCTTCCGAATATGGTAATCCTGAACATACTCGTTATGCATCGGTATCATATTTTGACGAGCACTTCTGCCGCATTATTAAGGATTCCGCATTAAAAAAGCTTTCACAGCTCAAAAAATCATAAAAAAGACCTCAGCTTTAGCGCAGTGTTCATAAAACAGTAGCACTGAAAAAAGAGCACTGTTGCTATCGGATTGGCAAAACGAAAGAAACTCAGTACTGTCAGAAAATGATGGTACTGATTTTTTTTGAAAATTTCTTGTATTAGCCATATCTTATCGCTACAAAGGAAGGAGATGCCGTAAGACATCTCCCTCCCTTGTATTACTTTTGATGGCAGGAACCGCCCCTCCCACACTGAGCGCAATCACATCCACAGGATGACACTCCCTGCTTTTTCCCGGTTCTCCACGTTACCATGACTACTCATACAGCAAC
>JAKSRZ010000097.1 GCA_024403375.1 Lachnospiraceae bacterium | reverse complement strand
TTTCAAAGCGGAGGCCTTCTGCGTTATTACTTTTCTTTTTCCCTTTGGTTTCATTCAGGTATTCCGGAAGAAGTAGCTTGTATCCGCGTACCGCCAGCAGTTCAGCTGCCTCCGAATTCATGGTCCTTTCGGAAATCACTTTCAGCCCATCAATAGCCTTTATTTCTCTTTTTATGTCTCTGATCTTACAAAGCAAGTACTCTTTTTCGGCCAGGTCATGAGCGAGTTTCCCTTCAGATTTCGGGAGATATCTCCTGGCACTGCCAACAGTGACATACCACTTAACCCTTTTTTCCTGGTGACAGCATGTAAGGTTTCCTTCAGGGAGCTTAGTAATTTTTGCTTCCAAGTAATCAAGCTCGTGAATCAATGCGTCTTTTCTTTCTGCTATTTTTTCATAAAAAATAAAACCACTCCTCTCGTGAGTAATCAGTAGTTGGGAAATATGTGCGAACGCACAGTGAAAAAAAGAACAAGAAAAGTATAACGCCACACAAAATAGAAATCAAGCACAACAATGAGGTAAAAAAAACTGCTGCGGAAATCCGCAGCAGCTCATAATAGTTCTTACTGAACTCTCTTCATGTATTCGCCGGTTCTTGTATCAATCTGAATCTTCTCACCGCGCTCTACGAAAAGAGGAACCTGAATCTGAGCACCTGTCTCAACTGTAGCAGGCTTTGTAGCGTTTGTAGCTGTGTTACCCTTGAAGCCGGGCTCTGTATCTGTAATCTCGAGTTCTACGAAAAGAGGAGGCTCAACAGAGAATACCTGTCCGTTGTAAGAAAGCATCTTAACCATTTCGTTCTCTTTAACGAAATCCATAGCATCGCCAACCTGCTCCTCTGTAAGAGCAATCTGGTCGTATGTTTCTGTGTTCATGTAGTTGTACTGGTCGCCTTCTTTGTAAAGGTACTGCATGTCCATTCTCTCGATTCTTGCTGCGGGGAACTTCTCTGTAGGTCTGAATGTCTTTTCAACAATACCGCCGGAGATAACGTTCTTAAGCTTTGTGGAAACGAAAGCTGCGCCCTTACCGGGTTTAACGTGCTGGAACCAGATAATCTGGAATACCTGTCCATCAATTTCAAGTGTAATACCGTTTCTGAAATCACCTGCTGAAATCATAAAAATCCTCCTGAAAAATATCAGTTATTTGTTCTAATTTATTCTGTATCAAACACAGTTGAAGTTATTTTATCCTATATCAAATCATTATGCAAGTATTTTTTTGCCGTTAACATAATCGTAATTTTTCAGTCTCTCTTTAGTGTATTTAAGGCTGTTCAGATAGTCCTCGTCACTATTGAGATGTTCGATGATCATCGGCATTCTTTCGTCGGCCTTTGTGGCCAGTTCGGCGTATTTTTCAAGGTTCAGTGTGCCCTCTCCGCATGCACATTCTTTAAGTTGGAAAGTAAATTCTTCTCTGAGGAGAACGTCCTTGATGTGACAGCTGCAAATACGGTCGCCCAGCATTGTAAAGCATTTTTCGATAAATTCGGTATTGAAAAAGTATCTTTCCGGGCAGTTAATCATATTGACCATGTCCATGTGCACTCCAAAGGCGTCTCTGTCAACTGCATCAATCAGTTTCAGATACTCTTCGGGACTCGTGGGAATCATCCAGGGCATTGGTTCGATGGAAAATTTTGTATTTTTCGGCTCAGCTTTATCAATTATGTATTTGATACTTTCCACGGCCTGTTTCCATGCTTCTTCTGAATAGTTTCCGGCGTAGGCGCCGTCCCAGATCGGTCCAAAGGATGTTCCGACTATGTTGACGCAGCAGCGGGCACCGATTCTGTCTGCCATTTTAAGTTGTCGTACCGAGTAATCCAGTGCTTTTTTTCTTTCTTCTTCGTCAGGTGCAAGGGCATTTCTCCATATTCCGACTTCGGCAATGTCAAGGCCCTCTTTTTTTGCCCATCTGACATATTCGTCTATTTTTTCTTCCGGCTCATCACAGCTTACAGGAAAAACAACCGCACCGCATCCCAGTTCTTTGTGTCTTTTAGCCCACTCTTCCGCAGATTTGTGAGCCAGAGGTGATGATAATCCCAATACCATAACACTTCTCCTTTTCTACCGTCTTCTCCTTCTTCCGCCACCATAAAGTAGTACAAGTCTTAAAAGCTGCAGTAAAGATGTAAGAAGTGCTGCCACATATGTCATTGCCGCTGCCTTAAGCACCTTTTTTGCTCCTGTTACTTCGCCGGCCACAAGCATGCCACTGCTTTCCAGTATGTTGATTGCTCTGTGTGATGCGTTAAATTCAACAGGCAGTGTAATAAGCTGAAAAAATACAACCAATGTGAAAAATAAAATTCCCACTCTGGTAAGTCCTGTCAGTCCAAGTATTACTCCAAGAATGATAGTGGGCCAATAAAACCATGAGCCAAATTTGCAAAGTGGCACCGACACAGAGCGGAGTGTCAGTGGTGCATAGCCCTCCTTGTGCTGAATTGCGTGTCCGCATTCGTGTGCCGCTACTCCTATGGCTGCCACAGAAGATTTTCCGTATACGCTGTCAGACAGTCGTAATACTTTTTCTGATGGTGAATAGTGATCCGTAAGATTTCCGCTTACTCGTTCTACGCTTACATCGAATATCCCGGCCTGATTAAGCATTCTTAATGCTACCTCTTCAGATGTAAGCCTGTTGTTGCTGAGAACCTTACTGTACTTTGAAAAAGTGTTCTTTACTCCAAGAGATGCCAATGCACTGATTGCAGCTCCGATTAATACCAAAATGTATGTCCAGTCCCAGTACATAATAACTCCTTTACTTCAGTACTTTTCTTATTCTTATGGCCATCCACTGATGGGCAGGCAGTTCAATTCTTGTAAACCCTTTATGCCTTCCGGTATTTTTTATGGTCATGTTCCATGTATCTATGACATCAATTTCAAATTCGTTATCTTCAGGGAGATTGAACTCTCTGTATGAAGGACGTCCGAATCCGTAGTAGTGTATTTCATATGATGCCCAGGTCTGATAGGTCCACGTACACTCTTTTTCCTCTTCGAAGGGGATTCCCACAATGAAATCATAGCTTCCGCCACCACGTTTCAGTGTCCCTCCGGGCGTTTCATCCCAGATTTTCTTTAAGAATCTTAGTCTTGGTTCGCTTTCTCCGTGGAGTTCACCGCCATGAGACCACCATAGAATATCTTCAGGATGTACATATGTTTCGCCATGTCCGCAGGCTCCGCCTCTTATCGTTGCCTCCCAGAAGCGTCTCACCATTTCTTCCGGAGTAATGTTTCCCCAACCCTGATCGATATTTCCTTCATATGCAACTTCATCCCAGACTACAGGTTTGGAATATTTCAGGATATATTCATCCGTCAGTTCCACATGCTTATATAAGTCCTGTCTCTGCATGCTGCAGTGAGTAATCCATTCCTCACTATAGTCAAAGAAAGGGATGCAATTATGTATAGAGCAAAGGTGACCGTAAGGGTCTTCCGAAGTTATCAGTCTACCGTAGTCGGACCATTCTTCATTTGTCCAACCGGTGTTGTTAAGAATATCATATTCGTTAGCCATGGACCACCAGACATTTCTGTACGCACTGTATCGGTGAGCCATATACTTAAGGTAGAGTTCATTGCACTCCCTGCTCATGGTGGAAAAGCCCCATTTGTCATAGGGATGAAACAGTATGATATCTGCTTCGATTCCCATATCCATAAGCTGACGTATTCTTTTGTCAAATCGTCTGAAATGTTCAACGTTAAAGGAGAACAGATCAAAATCACGAATGTTTTCGACTCCCGCTTCCTTTATGATTGACTTTTCTTCATTGGTTTTATCCGGGTCCAGTCCTCTTTTGTTTCCTCTTATATATGGATATGTCAACGGTTCCTTTTTGTTGTATTGATAAAACTTGGGGAAAATGCAGAATCTGATTTTATTAAAGCAACTGTTCTTAAGTGTCTCCAGCGTCTTGTTCTGCATGTCCTCGGATTGATTCACCCAAGCATAGCATGTGGTTCCTATGGAATGATATGGCTCCCCGTCAGCATAGCATAACGCCTGTTTGTTTCTGACTCTTACCGGGCCATGATTGTTTTCGGTGTTTTCTGTTACTTCAAGTGTGCCTTTGTAAGTCTTGTCACCAAGTGCAGAACCGGTAACCACATACTCATATAGGCCTGCTTCCTCAGGCATGAACCTTATTTTATATATTCCGTCTCCATCATAAAAGCCGCCAACCTCGATTCGCTTATCACTGTAAGAAAAGGTTGCTCGGATTTCATAATCCACAAAAGGGTTTCCTTCTGTTTTTCCGTTATATTCAGTTTCAAACACATCCCATTTTTCAATAGTTTTCATCTTGTTCTCCTCCGATTGCATGCTCCATTTTATCATTTCAGCATATTATGTTAAATACCTTTTTTATTTTTCTACAATGGTAAAATACATTAAAATGTTGAACAATTTACACTTTTGTGATTTTCAATTAATCCCCGCCCTAATCTTGAATATAGCAATATTTTATGATAGAATACCGATTACGCTCGTGAAGTGGGCTTTGTTATTTTTGCACATTTTACGGAAAAGCATTCAGTGGGGGAAAAGGATTTGGCTGTGGATCTTCAAAAAGCCGGAATATGGAAAAGAGCGTCTGCACTTCTGCTTGACGTTATTCTTCTTTCGATTCTTGCAGTCGGATTTGCTCTTTTAGTATCCAAAATCACAAAGTTTGATTCCCATTTTGATAAACTCACCTCGTACTATTCTACATATGAAGAACAGTATGGGGTTGCTTTTGGTATAACAGCAGACGAGTTCGATGCTCTTCCATTGGACGAGCAGAACCGTTTTAACGAAGCTTCTGACGCCCTGACGTCAAACAAGGCGGTACAAAAAGAATTTATCAGCATAGTAAATCTGTCCAAAGTCATCACATCAATAAGCATTCTTCTTGCTTTTATTGTTCTTGAAATAATTGTTCCTCTGACTTTCAAAAACGGTATGACCGTAGGCAAAAAGATATTTGCTTTGGGCGTTATGACAAAGGAAGGCGTCCGTCTTCCCGCTTTTCTGCTTGTTGCCCGCACTATTCTCGGAAAATTCACTATCGAAACAATGGTTCCAGCCTTTATTATCATAAATTTAATGTTCAGCCAGGCCGGTATGCTTGAAGTCATCATTCTCTTTGCCATTCCTGTTATTCAGTTAGGCATAATGATCGGCACAAGAACCAATGCAGCTATTCATGATCTCGTTGCAGGTACCGTTGTTATCGACTTCCCAAGCCAGAGAATTTTTGAATCTCAACAGGAGTTGATTAAATTTCAGGAGGAACGTGCCCGTGAAAAAGCACAGGCCCAGTCTTACTGATGTTAATATGAAGCGTATAAAAATAACGTAGAGGAGAAGGAAAAGCATGGAAGTAGTATTGCAAAATGTAACAAAAATCTTCCCAAGCAGAGACAAGAAATCAGGACAAGAAGTTGTTGCAGTAAACAACTTTGATTTCACTATCCCTGATGGGAAGCTTGTAGGTCTTCTCGGTCCTTCCGGTTGTGGAAAGAGTACAACTCTTTACATGATCAGCGGACTTCAGAAGCTCTCAAGCGGAAAAATTTTCTTCGGCGAGGATGACGTAACTGAACTCTCTCCCGAAAACAGAGGCGTAGGCCTGGTTTTCCAGAACTATGCTCTTTACCCTCACATGACTGTAAGACAGAACATTATGTTCCCTCTTCAGAACTTTAAGGGCAAGGATAAGCTTTCAAAGGAAGAGATCTTAAAGAGAACAGAAGAAGCTGCCAAGCTCGTTCAGATTGATGAGCTCCTTGACCGTAAGCCCTCTGAGCTTTCAGGCGGTCAGCAGCAGCGTGTAGCCATCGCTCGTGCACTTGTTAAGCTTCCACGTATTCTTCTTCTTGACGAGCCTCTTTCAAACCTTGACGCAAGACTTCGTCTTCAGACTCGTGAAGAGATTCGTCGAATCCAGCGTGAAACAAAAATCACTACAATTTTCGTTACCCACGACCAGGAAGAGGCTATGTCCATTTCCGATATGATCGTTGTAATGAAGCTTGGTGTTATTCAGCAGATCGGTGCTCCTCAGGATGTTTACGACAGCCCCGCAAATCTGTTCGTTGCCAAGTTCCTTGGTACACCTCCTATCAATGTATTTAACGGAAAAATCTCCGGCGGCAAGCTTTACATCGGAGAAGAAGCTGTTCTTGACGTAGTCGGTGCTGAAGATCAGAACGTTTATGTCGGTGTAAGACCCGAAGGTTTCATCGTTGACAATAACGGACCTCTTACACTTAATCTCTCATCTGTTGAGGTTATGGGCCGTGATGCCAGCATCGTTTCCACAAGTGATGCCTCTGCAAATCCTACCATTCGTTCCATTATTGATTCAGACATCAAGGTGGACAAGGATGCAAAAACCGTTAAGTTCAGCTTAAAGAAGAACAAGGTATTCCTCTTTAAGGCAGATACTGAAGAAAGAATCTATTGTGAGGTAAAATAAATGGTAGAAAGTAAACAGCAATGGAAAGCCTGGCTGTATCTCGCTCCTGCCATTATCCTCCTGCTTGTGTTCACGGTCTGGCCCATTTTCAACACCGTAAGAATGGCCTTCCTTGAAAATTACAGCGGTATGGAAGCTTTGGGCGGAGCAAAGTTCCAGTTCGGTATTAAAAATTTCACTGATGTGGATGTTTATTACAATGAAACTGATTTATGGGA
>JAKSRZ010000096.1 GCA_024403375.1 Lachnospiraceae bacterium | reverse complement strand
CCACTTCTCATAAAGAGCAACGAGTTCAGCCATATCGCCTTCAGGCTTAACACCTCTCTCGCCCTTTGTCTGGTAGTATGTACCGTAATCACCATACCACTCAGCTGCCTGTGCGTTAGGAACGAAAGGAGCTGTTCTGGATGCGAGTGAAAGGGCACCTACTGCTGTATGAGGGTTAAGGGATGCACGCCAGTTGTTGTTATCGATTTCCTGGTCATATGCACCAACTTCAAGTTCCTTGAGTGCTGTCTTAAGACCAACTGCCTTGTAGTACTGCTCTAAGATAGGATAGCTTGTAGCTGCACCATTATCTGTGTAAGCAAGGAAGATAATTTCAATGTCAGAGCCGTCTGCGAAATCGTAGAAGCCGTCTGCACCCATCTTAAGACCACAGCCTTCAAGGAGAGATTTAGCCTTTGCTACGTCGTACTCTGTCCACTTCTTTTCCCACTCTTCATCGTAGCCGAAAGTACCGGGAGCAGGAGCACACTGGCCGGGCTCTGAGAAACCGTCGGAAACAAGTTCTGAATACTCAGCACGGTTTACACAGATGGAGATTGCCTGTCTGAAATCAGCGTTTGCAAAAAGTGTCTGGTAATTAGGATCTGAAATTGTCTGGTTGAATGTAACCTGTCCGCTTCCCCAGTTACCTGTTGTCATTGTGTAAAGAGTAGCCTTATCGCCTACATCTGCAAGTACAGATGCGATATCAGCCATACCAACTTCGATTAAATCAAGTTCGCCGGAACGGAATGCAAGCTGATCCTGACCTGCTTCGGAATATGTGATGAAATCAATTGCATCACAGTAAGGAAGCTGCTGACCATTAGCATCAACCTTCCAGAAATATGCGTTTCTCTCGAAAACGCAAAGCTCACCGTTGATATCGTTTACGCCGGGCTTTGTGGAAAGTACATAGGAGTTAAGTGTAGGAATACCAGAAACGTTCCACCAGTAATATGCTACAGCCTTACCAAGATCCTTAACGGAGGACTTGCTGATGCCCTTTGCCTGTGCGTTTGCAAGTACCTGCTCGTCGGAAAGGGAGCTGCCTTCGTAGAATGAGTTAGGGATGAGGTCCTTAAGGTAATGCTCAGGAGCCCAGCACCACTTGAAGTCACCGTTTCTTACGAAATCTGCTTCAAACTTGGATGATGCGAATGTCCATGTAACCTCGTAATCATTAACCTTTGTAAGAACAGCGTAAACGTTGTTGCCGTCTGCATCTGTTGTGTAAAGAGCTGACCAGCTCTTCTTTGAGTCATAGTTTGTAAGGTGGCACTGCTCATACCAGAAAACGATATCGTCTGCTGTGAAGGGCTCACCGTCTGACCACTTCATGCCTTCACGAAGCTTGAATGTCCAAACTGTGGAATCAGCATTGTGTGTGATTTCCTTGATAACGTTAGGATAGTAGCTTCCGTCTGAATTGTAGTGAATGATGCTTTCAAGAATAGGTCTTGATGCATTCCATGAGCTGGAGCTTCCTACAAGATTGATTGTGCCGCCGTATGTACCGATTTCAAGAGCCTCACCCTTTGCATTAACCTGCTCTACAAATACGTCATCTTTAACGGGAAGTCTGTCTTCAGCCTTTCCTGCAAGTCCGGGAGCGCCTGTAAATGTCATTGTCTCTACGGGAACAGGTGTAGGTGTGGGTGTAGGATCTGCAGGTGCCTCTGTTACCTTAGGAGCATCTGTCTTCTGCTCTGCCTGTGTAGGTGTTGCGGAAGTATTTTCTGTGTTTGCCTTTTCGCCACATCCTGCAAGCATGCTAATGCACATAGCGCCTGTAAGAATTAAAGTAGCGAGCTTCTTAAAATTCTTTCTCATATTTTCCTCCTCTTTATGGCGAAATACCCTATCGCCTTAGGTGATGAAAAAACTATAACAACAAAAAACACAAAACGCTATGCGAGATTTGCTTTGTACGCCGCATTTATATTGCATATTTTGCTTTAGTATTTATGCGATAGCACAATTTTTACCCATTTTTTACAGCAATATGTTTCATTTTTACAATAACGCACACATCTTTTTGTGCATTTTTACCATCCATTTTCATTATCATTCACCTATAATGCAAGTTTTTTGTAAAATTTAGGTATTGCATTTGTGTCGCATTAGATGCTATACTTCTTCTATATTCGGAGGTAATTTATGCTTGTTAACAATCTTGTCCAGTATGAGGACGCATATCCTATAAACGTCAACGAAGAGGGTGACAGCCTGTTCTACGGCTTTGATTATGATATCCGTTCCTATGCCATAAATATGGAATTCCAGCATTTCCATCAGTTTTATGAATTGTGCATTATGCTTGCCCCTGAGGCAGTCCATCTTCTTGAGGGTACAAGATACGACATTGAGTGTTTTGATATAGTTGCCATCGGTCCCAATATTCTTCACAGAACCTATTATCCCGAAGGTGATCCCTGTAAGCGTATAATCATAAGATTCAACGTGCCCCAAAGTGAATTCCAGAGTAATCCGTTCCTCAGAAAGGTATTCACGTTGTTTAATGAAGAGATTCCCATTTTCAGGTTTTCTTCCGAAATCAACAAGGAGTTATATAAACCTATAAATGACATTTTCTTTCTGGGAAAGAACAAAAGTGAAACCAATAATCTTCTCATTCATTTTAAGTTCATGGAGTTTCTCACCATACTCTATTCCCATCTTTCGGAAAATACCTACGCCACCGAGGCACCTGATAACAGTATTGAGCAGAAGATTTACGCAATAACTTCTTACATACATACACATTATAGTGAGGACCTGTCTCTCGAGACCATCTCCTCCCACTTCTTCATCAGTAATTATTATCTGTCCCACCGTTTCAAGGAGGTAACCGGATTTACTCTGACCGATTACATACACATGACAAGAATCCGAAACGTGCAGACAATGTTGCTGAACACCGACACTCCCATTACGGACATAGCCGCCGCCTGTGGTTTCCAGAGTTTTTCGCAGTTCAATCGTGTATTCAGAAAGCTTGTCGGTACGTCTCCTTCCAAATACAGGTCAAAGGAAGAAGGCGTGGAAATAAAGAAATTCTAGCAACGCAAAAAAAGAGATACCTTCGAATTCGGTATCTCTTACTTTTTTACTGTTTATTTTCAGCTGCCGCTGCATCTTCTTTTCTGATCTGAGCTCTCTTGATTTTTCCGCCCAGAGTTTTGGGAAGCTCATCCACAAATTCTACTATACGGGGATATTTGTAAGGTGCTGTTGCGTGCTTAACATGATCCTGAAGTTCTTTAATAAGCTCCGGTGAAGGTGTGTAGCCCTTTGCAAGAACAACTGTAGCCTTTACGACCTGGCCTCTTACAGGGTCCGGTGCTGCGGTAATCGCACATTCAACAACCGCAGGATGCTCAATAAGGGCACTTTCAACTTCAAAGGGTCCTATACGATAGCCACTGCACTTGATAACGTCGTCATGGCGTCCGACGAAACGGCAATATCCGTTATTGTCCTTCCATGCAACGTCCTTAAGATTATAGTTTCCGCCTGCAAAAGCCTCGTTGGTCTGCTCCTCGTTTCTGTAATATCCCACAAAGAGTCCGATAGGTGGATTATCCTTTATTCCGCAAATGGTAATTTCACCCTCTTCACCACTTTCGCACTCATTTCCGTCAGCGTCCATAAGCTTTATGTCATAAATCGGTGAAGGCTTACCCATGGCACCGGGAATTGGCTCAAACCAAGGGAAATCAGCAAAGAGAACAGAGCCCTCTGTCTGTCCGAAGCCTGTATGAATCTTTCCACCGGTAAGCTCCAGCCATCTGTTATAAACCTCGGGATTCAAAGGTTCTCCCGCTGTAGCAAAGTTCTGAATGGAAGAAAGATCGTAAGCCTTAACATCCTCCTGAAGCATAAAGCGATACATTGTAGGGGGTGCACAGAAGGTTGTAAGCTTGTAATCCTGCATTTTCTGAAGCAGCGTTGTGGGAACGAATTTTTTCATATCGTAAGCAAAAATTGTTGCTCCGCAAATCCACTGTCCGTAGATTTTTCCCCAGCCAAACTTCGCCCAGCCTGAATCGGATACGCTCATGTGAAGCTTACCCTCCTGAACCTGCTGCCAGTATTTGGCCGTAACAATATGGCCGAGAGGATGGAAATAGTTGTGTGTAACCATCTTAGGCATGCCGGTGGTTCCGGAAGTAAAGTATAACTGCATTATATCCGTTCCTACAGTCTTCTGGTCACCTGTTGCACGTTCAAATTCCTCGGAGCATTTCATAAATTCCGTATCGAAATCAATGTATCCCTCTTTCTGAACGTTATCAACAATAGCAAACTTGTCTACGCAGGGCATTTCAGGTTTCGCAAGTTCAATCTGAGAAAGTACATACTCATCATCCACTGCAATAATCATATTAACATCTGCTGCAGTTGCTCTGTATACAATATCCTTCTTTGTAAGCTGAAGTGTTGCAGGAATAAAAACAACTCCCAGCTTCATAAGTGCTGATACAATTACCCAGTATTCCCAACGGCGGCGAAGGATAAGCAATACGACGTCACCCTTCTTTAAGCCTAAGGATCTGAAGTAATTTGCAGCTCTGTTTGAAAGAAGAGACATATCCTTAAATGTAAAGCTCTTCTCGTTGCCGTCATCCTCACCCCAAAGGAGGCAGCGAAGGTCCGGCTTCTCTTTTGCCCAACCATCAACTATATCATAGCCGAAGTTAAAGTCTTCAGGTGCGTTTACTGTATAATTCTTCTTAAAGTCTTCGTATGAATCAAATACTATTCTTGGTAAAAATTTTTCTAACATCTTTTTCTCCTGATCACTATTCCGCAATCACAGTAAGGAATGTAGCAGGCTCGTTGCCATTGCATTTCTGTCCGTGCTTGTAAGTCGGGTTAAAATATATACTGTCGCCTGTGTTTAAGATAATCTCTGTGTCGTCGAAGACGACCACGACAGAACCCGAAATGACCAGATTAAATTCCTCTCCCTTATGGGACACAAGATCCGCAGGCTTATCTGAAGGATCAAGCGTTACAAGGAAGGGCTGCATAATCTTCTTTGTGAATCTGTATGCAAGATTTTCGAATTTATAACCGGGATAACGATCCGCGTTCTGGCCTGCACCTGCTCTTACAACCTGGTAGGTGCGAAGCTTTGCACTTGTTCCCGTCATAATCTCGGAGAAATCCACCTCATAAAATTTTGCAAGTGAATAAATTACGCTTATGGGCACGTTTGCTGCGCTTTCCTCATAGCCTTCATATGTCTTGACGTCAACACCGATTTCAGAAGCAACTTCCTCCACAGTGTAGCCACAGGCATCACGAAGTCCTTTGATTCTTTCAGCAAGCTCTCTTAATTCTTCGTCCATATATGCCTCCACTCTAACATTAAGTATAAGGGCGTCCGCAGACGCCCTTAGGCAATTTTACTATCTCATTAATAATTAGTCAACCTTTACAATCCAGTTAAACTCATCTTCAACCTTGCCCCACTGAATGCCTGTAAGCACATCGTAAAGCATCTGTGTTGTCTCACCGATCTTAAAGTTGTTAATCTCGTACTTCTCGCCCTTGTATGCAAGCTCGCCGATAGGAGATACTACTGCTGCGGTACCTGTACCCCAAGCCTCTTCAAGTCTGCCCTCTTTAAGAGCCGTGAAAAGTTCTTCTGCAGAAATCTTTCTTTCTTCAACCTTGAAGCCCTTGCTCTTTAAGAGCTCAATACAGGACTTTCTTGTAATACCGGGAAGTACGGAGCCAAGAAGCGCAGGTGTTACAATTGTACCATCAATCTTGAACATTACATTCATGGCACCAACTTCTTCAATGTACTTCTGCTCTACGCCATCAAGCCAAAGAACCTGTGAATAGCCCTTAAGTTCTGCCTTGTGTCCTGCTCTGTAGGAAGCTGCGTAGTTTCCGCCGCACTTTGCATATCCTGTACCACCACGAACGGCACGGACATCCTCTGTCTCAATCATAATCTTAACAGGGTTGATGCCCTCTGCGTAATAGCTTCCTGAAGGAGAAGCGATTATGCAGAAAGTACACTGATGAACAGTGTGCACGCCAAGCTTCGGATCTGTTCCAATAAGGAACGGACGAAGGTAAAGTGATGTTCCTTCAGAATGAGGAACCCAGTCCTTCTCAACTTCTACAAGCTTCTTGATGCATTCAAGCATTTCCTCTTCAGGCATCTCAGGCATGCAAAGACGATCAGCGGACTGATTCATTCTTCTTACGTTCTCAATAGGACGGAACAACTGAACTTTTCCTTCTGCTGTTCTGTATGCCTTAAGTCCTTCGAAGATTTCTGCACCGTAGTGGAATACTGCGGAAGCGGGTGAAAGTGAGAAATTCTCGAAAGGAACGATTTCAGCATCCTCCCAACCATTTTCCATAGTCCACTTACGAACTAACATATGATCTGAAAAAAGTGCACCGAAGCCAAGCTTTGACTCATCAGTAGGCTTTGCCTTAGGAGCATTTGTAAGCTTTAAATTGATATTCATAATAGCCTCCTAAAAATTGTAACCAATTTCCACTGCCTTCTTGTTGAACTCAAGAAGATCCTGATGTCTTGCGGAAACAATCTTGCCAAGCACCTTATCAACGTTATCAAGTGAGAATTCAGGTACTTCCTTGATAACCTTACCGGTAATAATCATGTTTGCCAGTGTTTCAAGGTTTTCGCTGCTGGCTGTAGCTGTTGCAGGAATGTAGTATACGTCTACATCTGTTCTCTCAACCTTACGCGAAATAAGTGTGGAGTCTACAAAAATCTTGCCACCGGGCACTACTGAAGCCTCGTACTTGTCAAGCGAAGGAAGGTTCATTGCAATAAGCACGTCAGGCTTATCAACAATAGGAGAACCAATAGGTTCATCAGAAATGATTACGTTACAGTTTGCCGTACCGCCTCTCATTTCAGGGCCGTAAGAGGGAAGCCAGGAAACCTGCTTGTCCTCAATAAGTCCCTTATATGCCATAAACTTTCCTGCGAAAAGGATACCCTGTCCACCGAAGCCTGCGAAAAGAATACGTGTTGTAGCCATTACTTGTCTCCTCCTTCCGCATAAATGTCTTTCTTTACTCCGAGAGGATAATAAGGAATCATATCTGTAGCAATAAATTCAAGTGCCTTCTCAGGGCTCTTGCCCCAGTTTGTAGGGCAGGAAGAAAGTACTTCAACAAGAGAGAAGCCCTTGCCTTCAATCTGATTCTGGAAAGCCTT
>JAKSRZ010000095.1 GCA_024403375.1 Lachnospiraceae bacterium | reverse complement strand
AACAATGTCCCGATATAGTTTGTAAATCTCGGTCCGTACTTGGCGCCCATGTTGGACGTGGTCAGATTTTCCACGGCTTCCACAGCAAGCTCAACAACTGAGAGGAACGGTCCCGGTACCTCATTCGGATCAGCTTTTCTGATAGCCTTATTTGCAATAAGAGCAAGAATACAGATTACTACAACAACTATAAGAATGCTGATATGAGAGGTGGTGATCCAGGCTTCCTGTCCGAACACTTTGAAGCTGATAAGGCCGTCTACACCGAGCTGAAGTTCTTCTTCCTTCTCAGCGGTAGCTGCCAGCAGTGTGAATGTTCGTAAGACGTTCCCAAGTCCCACTTTATCACCCTCCTTTGCATAAAGTTTTTAATATTAATTTATCGGTTAACGGCTGCATAAGTGCCGATACCTTCAAAGCGAGTATTCCGATCATCACTCCGATGATGGGAACGTAGTCCGGAAGCAATGCTCCCGCTGCCAGTGCGGCAACCATCACGAGCATTCTCAGGAAGGCCGCCAGCTTCGTTTTTGCCTTTGCCTTTTTGCTGTCGCACATTATTGCTTTTTCTATAGTCACGTACATATGAATGCACATGAAAACAGCAACAAGGAATCCCAAAAGGATTCCCAAGGAATAGGCCATTTTGTTTTTGCAGAAAATATTTCCTATGAAGGCAAGTGCATCAAAGGCCACTATCCCCGCAAGCAGGTCAACAAGTGTTCTTTTTCCTTTGTCCTTCAAGCCCTCTTTGCTTATCATAATTATCGATACCTAATGTACACTATTTCTTCTATTAAAGCCACTATTTACGCAATTCTTTATTTTTTCTTCCCTCGGCTTTAAGATTTTCTATATATTCATTGGTTTTTGCCTCGGTACTCTCGTCTTTTTTGGCATAACTTTTTACAAGCTTCCAGGCGCTGTTAAATCCGCCACCGATTCCGAGTACCAAAAACAGGGGCACAAACCAGACGGTGTTGAATTTGTTATTCAACCATATTCCCGCCCATAAACAAAGAAATATGGAAACCATCATGGTGAGGCCAATCTGCAAAATCAGTGTTATGCTTTTTCCAATGGAATTTTTCTGCATGATAAGCTAATTCTAACAGATTGGGAAAAAAAGAAAAGACAATTTATTGTTAATTTATACTTTATTTTAAGCAAGGATGACAAACAATGCGAGAAGTGATAAAATAGATGAAATATACATTTTATATTCTTCGGAGAAAACCATATTATGGATATAATAATTGTTGGATGCGGGCGTGTAGGTTACATCCTTGCAGACCATCTTTCAAAAGAAAAACATAATATCACACTTATTGATACAAACGATCATCGTCTTGCTCCTGCCCTTGCAAATCTGGATGTTCAGGCAGTTATGGGCAACGGCACCACTTATTCCTGTCTTATGGAGGCCGGAATCAAAAGTGCCGAGCTTCTTATAGCTGTTACGGGCGAAGACGAAATCAATATGATAAGCTGCATGATGGCGAAGAAGGCCAACAGTAAGTGCCAGACCATCGCCCGTATAAGAAAGCCCGAGTATCTTCCTGAAAGAAACTATTTTAAGCAGGCCTTCGGCATGTCCATGATTATTAATCCTGAGCTTGCCGCTGCCAGAGAAATCAACCAGCTTATAAACGTTCCCGCCGCTCTCGAAATCGATTCCTTTGCAAGAGGACGTGTGGATCTGCTCCGTCTCGTTATTTCGGAGGATTCCATTCTGAACGGCATGAAGGTTATGGAAGTTTCCAAAAAGTTCGATCGTAAGGTGCTCATCTGTATTCAGATGCATAATGGCGAGGTCACTATCCCCAATGGTAATGCTGTCCTTTCCGCCGGTGATTCCATTTCGGTTATTCTTCCAAAGCCCATGATTTCAAAGTTTTATAACACCGTTTCCGACAACAATCTCTCCACCATAAAAAATGTAATGATTATCGGCGGCGGAACTACCGGTGAGTATCTGGCCGAAGCTCTTTGCGATGGTGGCGTCAACGTAAGAATTATCGAAAAGAATCCCGATAAATGTGATGTTCTTGCCGAACAGCTTCTAAAGGCGGATATTATTTGGGGCGACGCATCCAATCATGATGTCCTTCTTG
This sequence comes from Lachnospiraceae bacterium, assembly GCA_024403375.1. Classification (GTDB taxonomy): domain Bacteria; phylum Bacillota; class Clostridia; order Lachnospirales; family Lachnospiraceae; genus RGIG3528. The sequence goes on along the minus strand of JAKSRZ010000095.1, from coordinate 5,294 downwards.
CAGCCGGTCTCGAAGATATGGATGCCTTCGTTACCCTTACCACTACAGATTCAGAAAACTGTTTCCTCTCTCTTTATGCCGGAAAGGTTGCACCTAAGTGTAAGCTGATTACCCGTGTACATAAGCTGGAGCAGGACGAAATCATAACAACCCTTCCAATTGGTTCAATCATCACACCTCGAAGGCTTACTGCCGAATACATTCTCCAGTTTGTCCGTGCAAAGATGAACACAAAGGGTTCCAACGTGGAAGCTCTTTATGAGCTTATGGATAATCGTGTTGAGGCACTGGAGTTTTCCATAAGAGATGACAGCCCGGTTCTCAACATTCCTCTTGCAAATCTTCAGACAAAAAACAATCTCCTCATCTGTGCCATCGTCAGAGGAAAGAAAATCATAACTCCTTCCGGTAAGGATGAGCTTAAGCTGGGAGATACAGTAATCGTAGTAACCACACACCTGGGCCTTCAGGACATTTCAGATATTTTGGCTGATTAACGGAGGGCTTATGAACTACAGAGCTGTAACCAAAGTTACCAACTATGTTGTAGGCCTCATGGGACTTTTCCTTCTGTTGCCTGCCATGATTGGTGTAATATATAAAGAATATCATGTCGCATTAATATATCTTGCCGTAGCCGGAGGATGTCTGTTTGTTTACACTCTTTTCTGGCATTTTCTCAGGAAGGAGCCAAAGAGATCTCGTGGCTTCTACGGAAAAGAAGGCTTTGTCGTAACTGCACTCAGCTGGATTATTATGAGTCTCATCGGTGCTCTTCCCATGTGCATTGCCAAAGACATTCCCCATTACATAGACGCGGTATTTGAAGTTGCTTCGGGTCTTTCAACCACCGGAGCCAGTGTAATTCCCGATCTTGATGTGGTGTCTCACGCCACAATCTTTTTCAGAAGTTTTACTCACTGGATCGGAGGAATGGGCGTTCTCGTATTCATTCTCGCCATCCTGCCAAGAGTAAGCGGTTCTCCTCTTTCCATTTTGAAGGCGGAGTCCCCGGGACCTACTGTTTCCAAACTTGTTCCCAAAATCCAGACTACCTCACTTATTCTTTACGGCTTATACATCGGTCTTACCGTCCTTGAGTTCGTTCTTCTTCTCTTCGACAAAGACCTTCCGTTATTTGTAAATATTTGTCACACAATGGGTACTGCCGGCACCGGTGGCTTCTCCGTCACCAATTCCGGTCAGGCGGGCATGTCGCAATACACCCAGATTATCACCACAATCTTCATGTTGCTCTTTGGTGCAAACTTCTCCTTCTATTTCCTTCTGTTTTCCGGAAAAATCAAGGATGCCCTTAAGATTGAAGAGCTGCGTTGGTACTTTTGTATCTGGTTTATTGCAGTTTCCGTAATTCTGGCAAACCTGTTCTTCTCAGGTTACGGATTTAAGGAAAACATATTAGGTGCCGCTTTCTCCTGTGCTTCACTTATGACTACAACAGGCTACACCATTGTTGATTTCGGACAATGGCCCGTTTTTACTCACGTTGTCCTTATGACACTTATGTTTGTAGGTGGCTGTGCCGGTTCCACAGGCGGTGGTTTCAAGGTCTCCCGTATTATGCTTATGATTAAGCAGATAGGCAGAGAAATCCGTCAGCAGATTCATCCCAACCAGGTATACACTGTACGAGTTGATAAAAAGCCCGTTTCCCAGGACGTACTAAAATCCTGCAATACCCTTTTTATTGCCTATGTGCTTATCCTCATCGTAAGTTGCCTTATTGTTTCACTGGACAATTTCGATTTTACCACCACCTTCGCAGGAGTTATGGCAACCTACAATAACATCGGCGTCGGCTTCGGAAAAGTATGTGTAGGCGGTTGTTTCAACATCTTTTCCGATTCATCTAAGATTGTTATGATAATAGATATGCTTGCAGGAAGACTTGAGATTCTTCCCATGTTGATCTTATTCCACCCCAACACCTGGAAGAAGTGATGCAAAGGTGCAGCTGTATATAATAAACGATATTCATATGTGAGGAGGCATTTATGTCCGAGTTAAAAGCTTTGTTCAGAAAACGCTACGTTCCAAATGAAATCACCTGGTTAAAGGATGACAAAATCGTTTATGCCGATGATGATATTATCATTACCCATTGGGAGGTTCTGAAGCCTCGTTGCGACTTCAGCCGCGGCGAATCTACCTACTATCGTAAAAAAGGCATCAAAGTCAGCCGCATCTATGATAAAGATGGCGTGTTCCTTCACTGGTACTGCGATATTATCATGGAGCAGGGCGTTGAAGGCCTTATGGATCTGACCGACGAATGCAGACTGAAAAACGGCGCAGATGTGTTCATAAAAGAACTGGATTCTCATAAGAACGAAGATATCATTGTTTTCACGGATTTGCTTGTAGACATAATTATCAACCCCAACGGTCTTATCGAGGTGGCTGACCTTGATGAGATTGCCGATATGCTCAAGCAAGGTATGATTACCGTCGAGCAGATGGACCTTGCTTTGCACACAGCCCACGATTATCTGGCACTCCTCTATTCCAGATATAGTAAGGACGCCGACTTTACAAGTGAAGACTTTGTAAGACCATAAACAAAAAATGTGGGTACATATCTACGATATGTACCCACTCTTTTATTCTGCCAATACCCAAATGAAGAATGTTATAAACCAATATATAAGCTGAATAATCAGGAAACTCAGCCATGTCCATACGGGAAGGATGAAATGCAATAAGCCAAAAATCAGCATTGCCAGAATCGTAACCGATGCGACTCCAACAAAAATACCCATAATATGAAAGCCGATTTTATTAGACATGAGCCAGCTCATGGCAAGCACAGTGCCTACCACCATTACCGATATCAAAATAGATACGGTGGCAACGGATGCGTCTTCCAATGTATACACAAGGCCGAAAAGTGCCAGCGACATAACAATCGATAACGGTATCTTTACCTTTTTGGCCACCTTGGGAGCCTCCGAACCGGAAGCCGTGCTGTTTGTCGTAGTGCCCACGGGCTTTTTCGCAGCAGCAGTTTCATTCTTTTTAACTACTCCGCACACCTTCTGTCTGATTATCTCACCATACTGTTCTTCAGTAAGTCCTGTGATATCAATAATCTGACAAACACCAAGATAATAGGTCATGTCATCAGACATTTCCAGCTGCCCGATTTTAATGGGCACGATTTTCTTGTTCTGATTTACCGCAACATTTATCTCTCTTACAACCTGCTGAGAATCATTGGAATTCTGAGATAAAACAAGAATGACCCGAGTACACGGTTCCAGTTCCCGCATAATAGTGCCGGCATAGTTATCACCACCGGCAATATCTCTTGGAGCATAGAAACATTTGTTTCCTGCAGATTCGATAATCCCAAGAATCTTTTCAGCAATTTCTGTATCCTTTGAAGAATATGATAAAAACCATTTATCCATATAGCCACCAAACCAAAAATGTGATAATTTAAGTATATCAGAAAAAGTTCTTCAAGAAAAGTCACTAATAATAATATAATCGAACTTTTATAAACTAATATAGCGAGAAAGGGGTACCCCATGAAATCAGATTGCTACTATGCAAGCTACGGTTCCTGTGGCTGCAGTATGTCTCCAAATTGCAATAAGTCTTGTGTAGGCAAGGCCGATTGTGAGCTTTATATTTCCGAGGATGATTATTTCGTAAGAATGATGAACGGCACTTTGCCTGAAATCAAAATGCCTAAGGAAGATCCTCGTAAAGCCCGCGAAGAAATTGCCAGAAAGCTTACACCCGAAAAATCAAAAAAACAGCTTAAGTACGAAAGACGTCAGGAAGCCAAGGAAAACGGCGGTGGAGATGGTTTCTCTTTGGGTGATGATCCAAGATTTAAGGACATTTTCAAGAAATAAAGTAGGGACCTGATTTCTCAGGCCCCGGTTGAAGTCATTGCCTCAGCATGGCTTCTTTTTTTATTTTTCATCAATCTTATTGATTCTTCTGATATGTCTCTCATCATTTGAGAAAGGTGTGTCAAGGAAAGTATCTACAACTTTAAGAGCGTGTCCGGGACCGATGATTCTTCCTCCCATTGCCAGAATATTGGAATTATTATGCTGACGTGTAGCCTCTGCTGAGAAGCAATCGTGGCAAAGTGCGCAGCGAATTCCCTCAAATCTGTTTGCAGCAATTGAAATGCCGATACCTGTTCCGCAAATAAGGATTCCTCTCTCACATTCACCGGAAAGAATTGAATTTGCTACAGCCTTAGCAAAAACAGGATAATCGCAGGAAGCTGTGGAATCTGTTCCGAAATCCTTATATTCAAGTCCTCTTTCTGCAAGATGTTTCTTAACTTCCTGCATAAGTTCAAATCCACCATGGTCACATCCAAGTGCTATCATAACTGTTCCTCCGTATTAATAATATTGTAACCTGCCGCCTTTCGAAGCCTGTTCATTATGGCTTCCGACAGTTTCAGTTCGTCAAAACTTTCTGAATATATCACTTCCATGCCGTTTTCGTCAAGTTCACGAAGTGCTGCAAAAAGGTTTCTCGCAATCTCTTCTCCGTCCCCCTTACGCCCCAGCGAATAAATATTCTTGCAGTGATAAAGGGCTATGTTTTCCTCTACAGCCAGGACTGCGGTTTTGTGCCCTTCAGACTCGCTTTCTTCGGTCTTCTTATTGATGAAGTCGGCAACTCTGTCCACTGTTCCTTCGACTATTGTAATGCTGCCCTTCGGTGCATAATGTCTGTACTTCATGCCGGGTGCCTTGGCAACAATATTCTTATCCATCTTTTTTGAAATAACGGCCTTATCGTAGGATACGCTGTTTACTACCTCTTCAAAGTCCTCTTTTGTAATAAATCCCGGGCGAAGAATCATTGGCTCATCGCCGCTCAGGTCAATAATCGATGATTCCAGACCGATATCGCAGGCTCCGCCGTCTATTATCATATCGATTCTTCCCGACAGGTCCTCAATAACATGGCCGGCCGTTGTAGGCGAGGGTCTTCCTGACGCATTGGCCGATGGTGCAGCCACAAAAACTCCTGAGGTATTTATTAGCATTCGAGCAATCTCATCGGAGGGAAGACGTATTGCGACCGTGGATAGTCCTCCTGTTGTCTGCATAGGAACAATATCCTTTTTCTTAAGAATCATTGTCATAGGACCCGGCCAGAATCTGTCTGCCAGTGCATAGGCAATTCTCGGTATATCCTCTGCCAGTTTTTCGATATCGGATACTTCAGAAATGTGGACAATAAACGGATTGTAGGACGGGCGGCCTTTAGCTGCATAAATCAACATAAAAGCC
>JAKSRZ010000094.1 GCA_024403375.1 Lachnospiraceae bacterium | reverse complement strand
CTCTCTGATGGAACAGTTACTTACAACGCTTGCCCTTCACCTTGCCGAAAGTCCTGATCAGCTTGCTGCCATTCTGGGAGAAGCCGCTGCTGATGTTTCTCCTGAAAACATTGGCGAAGTGATTATGAACATATGGCTTGATAATGAAAAAAAGGCAACCCTTTTGGACTTCTTTTCGGACAAGGAGGAATATAAGGCATTGGTTGAGCCTTTAGCGGTTTCGATGCTGGACTTTGATGGCAGTGTTTTATCTTCTTTTTATCAGAGGATGCACGATGCAATAAGAGAAGTGGATAAAGATATTATTCTTTTTATTGAGGCAAACTATTTTTGTAATACCGGTATCCCATCCAATGTAGTTCCCCCTAAAATAAATGGTAGCCTTTTTGACGAAAACGTGATATATTCTCCTCACGGCTATGATTTGTTGGTGGACACCAACAAATACGGCACGGATTGCTATAACAGACTGGATGTTATTTTTGAAACCCACGCAGCTTATGCAAAACGTTTCAATTTGCCTGTACTTGTAGGCGAATGGGGCTGCTATCCTGACGGTTCCGAAAAGCACATGAAGGAAGCTGAACACCTGATCAAAAAGTTTGAAGAGCTCAACTTCTCCTTCACCTATTATGACTATTCCGACGTTTTTATAAACAATATAAGCCGTTTATGCTTTAAGTAATCCACAAGGAGGTTTCTATGCAGTACAGAAAAATGCAAGATGGTTCAGAGGTATCTGTGCTCGGATACGGATGTATGCGATTTTCCCGTAAAGGCCCCGTTACAGACGTCGAAAAGGCTGAAAAAGAGATTATGCGTGCTTATGAAGCAGGTGTAAACTACTATGATACAGCGTATATATACCCCGGCAGCGAGGCAGTTCTTGGCGAAATTCTTGAACGAAACAAAATTCGTGAAAAGGTGTACATTGCCACGAAGCTCCCCCACTACATGATTAAGTCCGTACAGGGTGCTGAAAAGATTTTTCAGGAAGAACTGAAGCGACTTCGTACAGATTACATCGATTACTATCTTATGCATATGCTGGACGATGTTGAATCCTGGAACAACCTTGTTAAGATGGGACTTCTTGACTGGTTAAAGGAGAAAAAAGCATCGGGTGCCATTCGTCACTTAGGCTTCTCCTATCACGGAAAAACCGAGGGCTTTAAGGCTCTGCTGGATGCCTACGATTGGGAGTTCTGCCAGGTTCAGTACAATTACATGGACGAGCATTCACAGGCAGGACGAGCAGGTGTTGAATATGCATATTCCAAAGGAATTCCTGTAATCATCATGGAAGGTCTCCGCGGAGGAAGACTTGTTAACCTTCTTCCTGAGGCTGCCAAAAAGAGGATCAACTCTGTTGAAGGCATGAATCCTGCAAGACTTGCTTTCAAGTGGTTATATGACCAGCCCGAGGTAACCTGTGTCCTTTCCGGAATGAATTCCATGGAAATGGTCGAGGAAAACCTTATTACTGCAGAAACTGCTGTTCCGGGCTGTATGACTGAGTCCGACAAGCAACTCGTTGCAGATGTAAAAGCGGAAATCGAAAAATCAATTAAGGTTGGATGCACAGGCTGCGGATATTGTATGCCGTGCCCTAAGGGCGTGGACATTCCCCTTACCTTCAGATGCTACAATGAAATATATACAGAGAACAAGCGTCAGGCTCGACATGAGTATGCACAGTGTACCGTATTTAAGAAAAATGTTACTTCTGCCTCTCTTTGCGTTGAGTGCGGAAAGTGCGAAAAGCATTGTCCTCAGCATCTGGAAATCAGAAAGGAATTAAAGAATGCAGTGAAGGAGCTTGAACCTGTATCCTATAAACTGCTCAGAAAAGGAATAAGCCTCTTCAAATTATGGGGATAAAAAAAGCCGGATTCGTCCGGCTTTTTTAAAAGGAGAAGCCTCCGAGGAATAATGGCGTTCCCCGGAGGCATTAGGTTATGCGGATTTCAACCGCCTTGTCAGCTATTTTTCATTTTTTGTAAACTCTACAGACTGATCAAAAAGGTCTGTAACTTCTTTTGCGGGTGCTTTTGTGCAGAGAGTTACAACTACACTTACTACTAATCCGATGATAAAGCCGGGGAAAAGTTCGTAAAGTGCTCCCCATCCGCCAAGAGCTTCACTGGGAACTGCATAAAGCCAAAGTGCATCAACAACAAATCCTGCAAGAATACCGCTTACAGCACCTGCATAGTTAAATCTCTTCCAATAAAGTGCAAGAATAATTGCCGGACCAAATGCTGCTCCAAAGAAGCCCCATGCATTTGATACAAGGCTCATAATACCGCCACTGTTAGGATTGATTGCAATAAACAGTGCTGCCACTGCAATAATAATTACAACGATTCGTCCTGCCCAAAGCATTTCTTTGTCACTTGCTTTCTTTCTGATAACAGGCTTATACACATCACTGGCAAATGCAGATGATGAAGCAAGAAGCTGTGAATCTGCCGTACTCATTGATGCGGAAAGAATAGCTGAAAGAAGTATGCCTGAAATAAGGGCGGGAAAAATTCTTCTTACCATCTGGATGAATACCATGGACTGAGTTCCATTGTCTGCCAGCATTTCTCCAAGATACTTCCTTCCAAAAATACCCACAAATGTAGCAGCTGTGATAATAAGGAATGTCCAGCATGAGCCGATAACACGTGAGCGGTTCATCTCTTTTCTTGACTTAATGGACATGTAGCGAATAAGGATATGAGGCATACCGAAGTAACCGAAGCCCCAGCTGAGTCCTGATAAAATGTCAATCATGGAAGTGCTGTCAAATTTTCCTGAGCTAAGGAAATTGTAGTAGGTTGCAGGAATATTTACTGCACTTACAGGATCAAAGCCCTTAGTATTAATGATTACCATTGTAACGATAGGAACGATCATAAGGGCAGCCAGCATAAGGAGTCCCTGGAAAAAGTCTGTCCAGCAAACCGCATTGAAGCCGCCGAGGAAGGTGTATGCCACAATAATAAGTGTGGCTACAATCATAGGTACAAGCTTAGAGTCAAGATTAAACACTGTTACAAACAGGTCTCCGCAGGCCGAAATACTTGAAGCCGCATATACTGTGTAGGCTATGATAAATACAATAGCACATACTATCTGAAGAATTTTGTTCTTACTCTTAAATCTGTTTGTAAGGAACTGGGGTATAGTAATGGAGTCGTCTGCCTTGATTGAGAAGGTACGAAGACGAGGTGCCACAAATACCCAGGCTAATATTGTTCCGATAATAAGGCCTACACTGATCCAGACCTGGCCAAGACCGGCCACATAAATAGCACCCGGAAGTCCCATAAGAACCCAGGCACTCATATCGGAAGCACCGGCACTAAGTGCGGCAACAGGGCCGCTCATTTCACGTCCGCCAAGAAAGTAATCCTTTTCGCTTCCGCTTTTTCTTGATTTCAAGAAAAAGTGAATTCCAATATAAATAACTACTGCAAAGTACAGTATAAATGCAATTAATTCTGCTATTGCCATTTTAGTCCTCCATCCCCAAGTTTAACACTTTAAGTCTTTTTCACTTTACCTCATTAAACACATGCAGTAGTATAACATAAAAATAACATGACGGAATACTGACTAAAGTTTAGACTAAACTGTTCATTTGTTGCTATAATATCTCTAGAAACCTTGTAAATATAAGCATTTCGTGATATATAGATAATAGACTAAAATATTATACCAAATTAAAACCGACAATTTTTACAATGCATAAAGCAATAAATAAGAAGGAATAATTATGAAAAGTTCGAAAAATCAGACAAAAACAAGGATAGTTACTACCGCCTGGCAGCTCTTTTACGAAAACGGGTACGAAGATACCACCGTGGATGATATTGTAGAAGCCTCCCAGACATCCAAAGGCTCCTTCTATTACTATTTCGAATCCAAGGATTCCCTTCTGGACTCCCTCTCCTACCTTTTCGACGAAAAATATGATGAACTCCTTCAGACTCTCGATCCATCCCTTTCACCCGTCGAAAAACTCATCTACATGAATAAAGAGCTTTTCCTTATGATTGATAACACCGTTCCGGTTACAATACTTAACAGACTGTTTTCGTCACAGTTGACTGCCCGCTCTGAAAGATCACTTCTTGAGCCGGACAGAACTTACTATAAGGTGCTTCGCAGTATTGTTCTGGAGGGTCAGAAGCTTGGTATCTGGAAGGATGAACTTACGGTTTCAGATATAACAAAAGCCTACGCTGTTTTTGAGCGTGGGCTTATGTATGACTGGTGTTTATGTAACGGAAACTATTCACTTTGCCAGACATCCCAGCAAATGCTTCCGCTGTTTTTAAAAGGTCTTTCTAAATAATCAACTGATTGTGGCTTTTGATTCGCCAAGCAACTTGAAGAGCTTTTTCCTGCAATGGAAGAAAGCAGGTACGAGGAATGCGTCCGCCAGCACCCATGCAAGGGGACTTGCAAATGCCGCACCATAGAATCCGAAGGGCGGCACAATCCATATTCCCACAAGCACTCGTGCTATCATTTCCATAACTCCGGCAAGAATTGCGAAGTTGGGGAAACCCATTCCCTGAATCATAAATCGAACTACATTAACGAGTACAAGAGTCGGATGAAAGGCTACGGTAATAATAAGGAACATGCGGGCATCCGGTACAAGATAAGCACCGTCCTGTCCAAGGAAAAGGCCTGCCAAAGGACCTCCCACAGTGAACGCCATTGCCAGAGCCAGCAAGCAATATGCAAAGCCAAGAAGGGATGCACTTAGTAAGCCCGGCCAGAGTCTTTCCAGCTTTTTCGCACCAACGTTCTGTCCGCCGTAGGTTGCCATAGTAGCACCCAGAGCATCATATGGACAGCACATAAAAAATGCCACCTTATTTGCTGCAGTAATAGCCGCAACTGCATCAGATCCAAGAGTATTAACAGAAGTCTGGAGAATAACGCTTCCTATGGCTGTAATCGAATATTGCAGTCCCATAGGAACGCCCATACTGCATAAAATCATGCATATATTGGGATTAAGCTTCCACTCTTCTTTTTTTATGTGAAGAAGCTCGTACTTTTTAACCGAGTAGATAACACAGGCCACACCTGAAATAAACTGTGCAATGACCGTGGCAATGGCAGCACCCTTGACACCTGTTTTGAAAACTATAAGGAACAGTAGATCCAGTACAATGTTTATTACAGAAGAAATAATCAGAAATACCAGCGGCACCTTGGATTCGCCCATGGATCGCAGTATTCCCGACATCAGATTATAAAGAATGGCCGTAGGAATTCCCGCAAAAATAATGAATATGTACTCGTAGGCACCCTCCATTATGTTTTCCGGCGTCTGCATCCATATAAGAATATTTCTGCAAAGTACACAGACAATAACCGTAAACACTACGGAAAAGGCCACACTGAGCCAAACACAGTTTGCCACAAAGCGTCTCATCATGGAGTATTCACGCGCTCCGAATCTCTGAGCCACCGGAATGGCAAAGCCACTGCAAAGTCCCATGCAGAAGCCAACAATAAGAAAGTTTACGGCACCGGTACTTCCTACCGCCGCCAATGCATCCTTTCCCAGTACCTGGCCGACTATCATGCTGTCTACAAGACTGTAGAACTGCTGAAAAAGGTATCCGAATAACAAAGGCACAGCAAAGCCCAGAATAAGTTTTGTGGGGCTTCCGCTTGTCATTTCTTTTGCATTTCCGGACATAATAACCTCCTGAATTTACAAAACCTTTGACAAAAACTCTTTTAATCTTTCGTTCTTTGGATTTGCAAAAAACTGCTTAGGCTCATTCTCTTCCAGAATAACGCCGCCATCAATAAACACAACCTTTGTAGCCACTTCTCTCGCGAAGCCCATTTCATGCGTAACAATGACCATGGTCATACCTTCATTGGCAAGGCTCTTCATAAGATCAAGAACCTCTCCCACCATTTCAGGGTCCAATGCAGAAGTTGGTTCATCGAAAAGAATCACATCAGGATTCATGGCAAGGGAGCGTACAATTGCCACACGCTGCTTCTGGCCGCCGGACAGAGTACTTGGATAAACATCCGCCTTATCCTCCAAGCCGATTCTTTTTAAGAGCTTTATGGCATTATCATAGGCTTCCTTCTTGATTTCAGCCTTTGACTTAACGGTTTCGCCTCGCTTAATTGCCTTCTTGCGGTCCTTCAAAGCATGGTGCACCGGAGCAAGCATAATGTTCTGAATAACTGTCTTATTATTAAACAGATTGAAATGCTGGAAAACCATTCCCATTTTACGGCGATGAACATTAATGTCCACGCTCATGTCCGCAATGTCAACACCATTAAAGATAATCTGACCGCCGGTAGGGTCTTCCATGCAGTTAAGGCAGCGAAGGAATGTGCTCTTTCCGGAACCGGAGGGTCCGATTACGCACACTATGTCGCCCTTATTGATTGTAATATTTATTCCCTTAAGGACCTGAACGTCACCAAAGGACTTCTGGAGATTAATTACGTCTATCACTCTTTTTCAGGCTCCTTTCCATAATTCTGATTCCAAGGCTGATAAACAGCACAAGAACAATGTAGATAATTGCCATAACAAGGTACGGCACCATGAATTCGTAGCTGTTGGAGCCGATGTAGTTAAACGCAACATAGAGGTCTGCCGCACCTACAAAGCTTACAACGGATGTTTCCTTAATCAAGGCGATAAATTCATTTCCGAGAGTGGGAAGAATATTCTTAACTGCCTGAGGAATAACAATCTTCATCATTGTAGTTGCAAATGAGAGGCCCACTGAACGTCCGCCCTCCATCTGTCCGGGATCCACAGACTGTATACCACCTCTCATAATCTCAGACACGTAGGCACCGGAATTAAGTCCGAATATCAGTATTGATACCTGAACACCTGTCATGTGTGCTCCCACAAGGGGAAGAAGTACGTAGTAGAACACTAAAAGCTGAACAACGATAGGTGTACCTCTGAATAATCCCACATAGAATGAGCATATACCATTCAGAACCTTCGGCAATGTTTTATACTTCGGCACTACTCTGACAGTAGCGATAAGTGTACCGATTACAATACCGATAGCAAGACCAAGAACCGCAATAATTATGGTGTTCTTTAAGCCCTCCAGCACCTTCACATAACCGTTCTGATTAAGAAAGATGTCAATGAACTTATTAACCTTCATCGCAAATAAAATCATAAGTTTCTCCAATAAATCAATGAGTAATTATACAGACAACTTTAGCATTAATCATATCGTATGTAAAGCAGTAAAAACGGGCCTTAAACTGAATACTCAATTTAAAGCCCGTTGGAATGTCAGATTATTGCAAAATTACTGAAGTGCGTTCATTGCTCCTATTTATTATTTGTTTTAAATTCCTTCTAGGTAATTTATTAGTTAAATATTCAATAGAATTATTAGTATCCCCTTGTATTGTTGGATTGAATTTTAGTAGTTCTGTTGTAGGCTGAGAAATAGGTA
>JAKSRZ010000093.1 GCA_024403375.1 Lachnospiraceae bacterium | reverse complement strand
CACCTACAACCAGTACTATTAAACATTTCATTAAATCCATAATCCAATTCTCCTTACAGTATTGTTTTCATTTCTAAAAATATCTATCTCCGCATTATTACCGTATCTTGCCCAAACGCCTATGCCATTATCGCTATTTACAGTTAGTATAGAAAACTTATTGGGCATAATTAAGTGACTAAAAGTTACCTATTTGGAATAGCTTCGGACTTCTTAGGAGAGGAGTTGAGGTAATCTGCAAGTGCCTGCTTGTCCTCTGGTGTAGCTTTGTCACGAAACTCCTGGATGCTATTAAAAATCATGGTCACACCTCTTTGGTTATGATTGATTATTATAACTAATATGTAAAGACTTCTGTAGTACGATAATGAGTCCAACTCAATTCGGAACGCACTGCGTTCCAATTTGAAAATGTAATATAGAATTGCCTCATGTGACGCAAATTTCAAGAGCCAAAACCTTTCCCAATCCAAAAAATGAATATCATATACGGAAAAAGTTAGAACAAAGTTAGAACTGGGCATAAAAAAACAAGGGTTTTGATTTCTCAGAACCCTTGTTTTTCCTTAATCGGAGTGACGGGATTCGAACCCACGACCTCTGCGTCCCGAACGCAGCGCTCTACCAAACTGAGCCACACCTCGATATTATGGTTGCCCTATCCTTCAGCAACCACGTTATTATGCAATATTTAGTACTAATTGTCAAGAGAAAAGATATTGCTCCAATGACTTCACATCTGTAAAGTAAACGTCACTTTTTGCCTTCATAAAATCCCTTATTTCCTGCACTTCGTTGCACCATCCGGCACCCACAAAAGTACATCCGAACTCTCTTGCCATGTCATATCCGGGTTTAAGGTCATCAACTACCACAAAGTCCTTGGGAGTAAGTCCATACTTTTCGGCAACCTTTGTAAGAACATAAGGTGAAGGCTTTCTGATTTCCTTCGGAACGTCCCACCCGAATATCTCGTCAGCCATAGGCAGACCATTAGCCTCATAATCCCTTTTTATGTTGAATTCAAAGGAATGGGAAACTACTACCACAAGGCCACCCTCTGCCTTCTGGCGTGCAATTATTTCCTTTATTCCGGGAAAAGCATTGGGAATTCTTGTCTTCACAAAGCTTTTCCAGATTTCCTCCTCCTGCTTCAGTTCAGCTTCGGTAAAGCCAAAGTCCTTTATGCAGTAATCCAGAAATCCGGGATCAAAATTCTTTCTGAAATATTCTTCACATGTCACATCCGGCGTTCCGGGACGAAGCTGATGAAGAGCTTCAAGAAACGCCGGATGATGTATTTCTTTTGTTGATGATACCACAGTGTCATCGTGGTCAAGCACAAGGCATTTATATTTCATTTTCCCTCCCACGATTAAACGCGGTTTTTATTTTGTAAGGAGTAGCATGATTTCGTTGGATCTCTCCACAAACTTTGTCATTGCTTCAGGATCAAGAGGTCTGTGTGAAAGAGCTGCCAGGTCGTAAAGCTGTTCACAGATTATTCCGGAATTCTTCGTTCTGGGATGCTCGAAGAGATACTGAACAAGGGGATGATTTGCGTTAAGGACGAGAGTCTCCCCGTCAGCAAACATATCATTTCCAAGATCCATTCCGTTCATGGAATACATCTTCATCATGTCCTGCATTCTTCTTGTTTCCTCAGAAAGGGTAATCATGGCAGCAATCTTTTCGCTCTTGATCTTCTCAACCTGAACGTTGAGTTTCTCTTTTCCAAGATTCTTTCTGAAAAACTCTGTAAGCTTCTCATTTTCTTTCTTAAGCTCTTCTTCGGTTACTTCTTCCTTGAAGTCTCCTGCCACCTCAGCATCAATACGCATGAACTTAACTTCTTTGTTGTCGTACTCAAGCTGTGAAATGAAGGGCTGGTCAATATTGTGTGTGAGAATTACGGCGTCCTTACCGTTCTCCTTAAACATGTTTACATACTGGCTCTGCTGCTTTTCATCAGTTACATAGTAAACAATGTCCTTCTTCTCTTCCTTTTCTCCCTCGGCTTTTTCCTCAGAAACAACTTCAGTCTCAACAGCCTGTCCATCTTCAGCCACTGCTTCAGCAGTTTCACCCTTGGAAGCCTTAATGTATTCAGGAAGTGTTACGTACTTTCCTTCAAGATTTCTGAAGATAACGAAGTCCTTCATCTTCTCGCGGAACTTATCATCCTTAAGGCAACCGAACTTAATGAAAGGAGAAATGTCCTCCCAGAATTTCTCGTAATTTTCCTTTTCCGTCTTGTACATTCCGGTAAGCTTGTCAGCCACCTTCTTTGAAATGTAATCGGAAATCTTCTTTACAAAGCCATCATTCTGAAGAGCACTTCTGGATACGTTCAAAGGAAGATCAGGGCAATCAATTACTCCCTTAAGGAGCATAAGGAATTCGGGGATAACTTCTTTAATGTTATCAGCGATGAATACCTGGTTGGAATAGAGCTTGATCTTTCCTTCAATGCTGTCATATTCTGTATTGATCTTGGGGAAGTAAAGAATACCCTTAAGGTTAAAAGGATAGTCCATATTGAGGTGAATCCAGAAAAGAGGCTCTTTATAATCATTAAATACTTCTCTGTAGAACTTCTTGTATTCTTCCTCTGTGCACTCGTTGGGATGCTTTGTCAAAAGAGGAGTTACCTCGTTTATAGGTTCGGGGTTTTTAGGCTCTTCTTCCTCTTTTTCTTCTTCCGGCTTCGCATTCTCGTTTCTGAAATAAATGGGCACAGGCATGAATGAGCAATACTTTTCAATTACTTCCTTTGCTCTGTACTCATTTGCAAACTCATAGGAATCCTCATTGAGGTAAAGTACGATTGTTGTTCCACGGTCAGGCTTATCTCCTTCGCTCATGGAATATGTCATACCGCCTTCTGATTCCCAATATACGGGCTTTGAGCCTTCCTTGTAAGAAAGTGAATCAATTGTAACCTTGTCGGCAACCATGAATGCTGAATAGAAGCCAAGGCCGAAGTGTCCGATAATCTGATCCCCACCGGACTTATCCTTATACTGTGTAAGGAAATCTCTGGCACCGGAAAAAGCAATCTGGTTAATGTACTTTTCCACTTCCTCGGCAGTCATACCGATACCGTTATCTGTAAATGTAATGGTTTTGTTTTCCTGGTTTACAAAAACACTCATCTTCCACTCGTTGTCATCAGGAAGCTGAGCCTCACCGATTCCCTCCAGCTTTTTAAGCTTTGTAATAGCATCACAGCCGTTGGAAATAAGTTCTCTGTAAAAAATGTCGTGGTCACTGTAGAGCCACTGCTTAATTATGGGAAATATGTTTTCCGAATCAATTGATAAGTTACCTGACTTGATATTTTCAGCCATTTCAGTCATCTCCTTAAATCATTTTCGGGTGTGCCCCTTCTTTTCGTAATGAGTAATATAGTACAGTAGGTTTCAAAAGTCAAGAAAAAATTAGCACTCATCAGTTATGAGTGCTAACATGTTTTTATTTGGATATTGATGTTATTAAAGACATTTCGCCTGTAAATACACATTCACCGTACTTTGAAGGGATTATGAAATGATCACCTTTTTTAATCGGTCTGTTATTAACAGTACCTTCACCCTCAATTACTGAACAAAGTCGGTATTCTTTCTGTTCCGGAAGTATCCATTTCTCATGAACATCACATTTGTATACAGAATAATATTGACATTCCACCAGCTTCTCTATAGTTGATTTTCCTGCCGAACACATTTCTTTCGAAGAAAGTATGTCCTTATGAGGGCAGTTGATTACGTCTATACTCTGCTCAATGTGAAGCTGTCTTGGCTTTCCATTCTGGAGACGTCCGTAATCATAAAGTCTGTATGTAATATCGCTGCTCTGCTGTGTTTCCAATATGAGCGTGCCTTTTTTTGCGTGTTCGGGTCCCGGCTCAATCTGGAAGAAGTCGCCCTTTTTAATTTTTCTTGGAGTAATGAGTTCATTCCAGCGGTTATTATGAATCATATCCGCCAGTTCTTCCTTTGAGGAAGCATTATGACCTATAATAATCTCTGCATCCTCGTCACAGTCAAGAATATACCAGCACTCTGTCTTTCCGAAGCTTCCGTTCTCATGCTCGTTGGCATAGGCATCATCAGGATGAACCTGTATCGAAAGGTCTGCTTTGGCATCGATGATTTTTATGAGTAATGGGAATTTCTTTTTATTATCTCCAAACAGGTCCTGATGCTCCCTATAAAGTTCTGAAAGCTTCATCCCGGCATACTCGCCGTCAAGTATTGTTCCGTCCCCGTTTTCGTGAGCTGATATAGCCCAGCACTCACCTGTGTCATCTCCGGGAATGTCATATCCATATTCATTTCTCATTCTGTTTCCGCCCCAGATCATCTGCTTAAAGACGGGCTTCATAAAGAGTAATTCGCTCATTTTTACCTTCTCTATCTGAAATAAGGATTATTTGCTTTTTCGTTTTTTATTGTAGTTGCAGGACCATGTCCCGGGAAAATATCCGTTTCGTCAGGGAGTGCAAAGAGCTTCTGACTTATGGAATTCAGTATTTCCTCACTGTTTCCGGTAGGCCAGTCGCTTCTTCCGATATTCTCCTGAAACAATGTATCTCCTGTAAAGCAGAAGTTGTTCTCGTAAAAATAAAAGCTGACAGAACCGGTTGTGTGTCCCGGAGTATGAATCACCTTAAATTTTGCTCCTGCCAGCTCATATTCTCCTTCTTCCAGAATGATATCCGGCGTGATTTCCGTACTTCTGTGGAAGTCCTTGGAGCCATTAAGTACCATATCCTCAAGAAGCGGCTTCTCTTTCTCGTAAGCCACCACCTTGATATCAGGATACTTTTCAACCAATTTAGGTATAGCATAAATATGATCAAAGTGGGAATGCGTCAGAAGAATGTGTGAGGGAGTAACCTGTTCATCCTCCAGTGCCTTAAAAATCTTCTTCGGTTCATCGCCGGGATCCACCACGACGCAATCTGTTCTTCCTTTTACGTGAAAAATATAACAGTTCGTTTTAAGATACCCTACGGGTACACAAATAACTTCAATCATTTATAAATAATCCCTTTTTCTAATTTTTTAGCAGTAGCTTCGTCAGTAAAATATGCAACTATTTCAAGGCCGAATTCAATCGCCGTTCCCATTCCTCTGGAGGTGATGACGTTATCGTCCTTTACCACTGCCTTTGTACGGCACTTGGCTCCGGTGAGTTTTTCTTCAAAACCCGGATAACAGGTGGCATTAAGGCCTTCAAGTATTCCAAGCTGTCCAAGGACGCTGGGAGCTGCACAGATTGCTGCACAAAGTTTACCGGAAGCATAGGCTTTTTTCATTGTTGTGCATACGAATTCGCTTTCACCAAGATTTATCGTTCCCGGCATACCTCCAGGAAGAATAAATCCGTCATATTCATCAAACGCAACCTCCTGGAAGCACTTATCTGCCATAAACTTAATCCCGTGAGCACCGGTAACCGTAAGTTCTTCCCTTATGGAAACCATATCAATTGCAATTCCGGCTCTTCTCACAAGATCAACAACAGTAAGGCCTTCAATTTCTTCGCATCCATCAGCCATAAAAATCGCTAATTTACTCATATTACCTCCTACTTTATCTGTGCTGCATAAAGCTCATAATAAGCTCCTCGCTTAGCCATAAGTTCCTCGTGGCGTCCCTTTTCCTGTATTCTTCCGTCCGCAACAACGATTATCTCGTCTGCATGCTCTATTGTAGAAAGACGATGTGCTATTATGAAGCAGGTTTTGCCTTCCATAAGCTTTTCCATAGCACTCTGAATCTTCTTTTCGGTACGTGTATCTACGTTTGATGTTGCCTCGTCAAGAATGAGCATGTTGGCGTCCAGCAACATGGCTCTGGCAATTGTAAGCAGCTGCTTTTGTCCCTTGGAAATATTGACACCGTCCTCCGTCAGAACCGTATCATAGCCCTGTGGCTGATGCATGATGAAGCTGTGTATACGTGCGGCCTTTGCTGCTTCCACCACTTCCTCCATGGTGGCATTTTCTTTTCCGTATGCTATGTTTTCGAAAATTGTTCCGCCAAATACCCAGGTATCCTGAAGAACCATGGCATAGGAAGAACGTAATGATGCTCTAGTCACTTCTTTGTTTTCGTAGCCGTCAACCCTGATTTCACCGCTTACGGGATCATAGAAACGCATAAGAAGATTGATAAGCGTTGTTTTTCCTGCACCGGTAGGTCCCACAACCGCGATAAGCTTTCCGGCAGGAGCCTCCAATGAAAAGTCCTTTAATATAAGCTTTTCCGGAGTATACCCAAACTGAACGTCTTTAACTGATACGTTGCCCTTAACATCATACAGTTTAAGTGCGTTTTCTATGTCAGCAGGCTCATTATCTTCCGAAAGGATACGATTGACTCTTTCTGCTGCAGCAAGTGCAGACTGTAATTCGCCGATAATATTGGCCGCCTCATTTATGGGACCAGAAAACTTTCTTGAGTACAAAACAAAGGATGATACATTACCAAGGGTCATATTTCCGAGGAAATACAATAATGCACCGAAAATCGTAACGAGACAAAGGGACAGGTTGTTAATCATGTTAACAGAAGGACCGATGGTGGCATTCATATAGTCTGCCTGATAATACGCCTCTGTCGCCTCAATATTGACCTTGGAGAATCGGTCAACGTACACATTTTCTCTTGCAAATCCCTGTATTACCTTCTGTCCGCCTACGGTTTCCTCAACAAAACCGTTCATTTCTCCAAGCTTCTTTGACCTGTAAGAAAATTTGGGACGGGTAATCTTGGTCATTTTCTTTGTGTACATAAAAGAGCACGGAATCGTTACACACATAACAAGTACAAGAATCGGTGAGATTTTTACCATCATGATAAATGATCCGATGATTGTAACGGTACTTGCCAGAATCTGAACCACGTCGGTGGAAAGTGATGTATTGATTACGTCAATATCGTATGAAACTCTGCTTATGATGTCTCCCGCCATGTGTGTATCAAAGTAAGATACGGGCAATTTCATAAGCTTGTCAAACACATCCTTACGCATGTGCTTTACTATTTTCTGGGTGATGCTTCTCATAAGGAGGGCAAGAATATAGGATAAAATCGCGGAGCCCACATAGAAAAGGATCATTAACTTTGCATACTTAAATGCGGTTTCAAAATCAACAAGGCCTTTGCCCTTTAATGAATCGATGGCTTTACCTGAAAGTTCGGGGCCAATCAGTGCAAAGGTATTTGCCGCCAGAGTCAAAAGGAGTGCAAAAAGCAGAAGCATCTTATATTCTTTAAGATACTTCCATAAGAATCTTACTGCCGCCTTCGGATCCTTTGCGTGTTCTACTGCCTTGCCTTTTCCCGCACTGGGAATTTTACTCTTATCTTCAGCCATTATACTAAGCTTCCTAACTGTGTAGCTGCAATTTCCTTATAAACCTCACAGCTGTTCATGAGTTCGTCATGAGTTCCTATTCCGATTATTTCGCCTTCATCAATAACGACAATCTTATCCATTTTCATAACTAATCTGATTCTTTCGGCCACGGTAACAA
>JAKSRZ010000092.1 GCA_024403375.1 Lachnospiraceae bacterium | reverse complement strand
AACTGAAAAGACCTTCTGCCGGAGTAAAGCACATAGTAACAGATAGAAGAATTAAAGAATAGAAATGAAAGAAATAGTAATAGATGAGGAATGGTTTTTATATAAAATGTCATAAGATGCTGATTTGTTCGTAAGACGTGAATAATATTTCACATTTTTTATGCCAATTTGAATACTTTCGAATACTGTTTTTTTCAGCGTGTGCCTATATTATTTGAGTATAGAACAGAACCGTTTGAAAGGAGACTGAAATGAAGAAGGTACGAGTTGGCAAATTAATAGTATCAATACTTGTCCCTTTAGCAGTTGGCATTATATCGACAGCACTGACATGGGAAGGAATGAAGGCTTATAGGGAAATGAATAAGCCGCCATTGGCTCCGGCAGCCTGGGTATTTCCCATAGCCTGGACCATTTTGTACATAATGATGGGGATTGCATCATACCTGATTATTGTGGCAGAAGATGACAGCAAGCTAAAGTGCTCTGCTTTTGCGATATACATAACCCAGCTAGCTATGAATTTTGCCTGGTCACTGATTTTCTTTAATTCAAAAGTATTACTTTTTGCATTTGTATGGCTGATTATTATGTGGCTGCTTGTAATAATTGACACGTTTAAGTTCTATAAAATCTGCAAATTGGCGGCATACATGATGATTCCTTACATAGTGTGGCTTACCTTTGCCGCCTATCTTAACCTTGGAGCATATCTGTTAAATAGAGTGTAATTGGAAAGAAAGGAGAAAATCATGAAATTTTATCGATGCGATCTTTGTGGCAATTTAGTAGAAATGATTAATGAATCAGGCGTTTCCATGGTATGTTGCAGTCAGGATATGACAGAATTGATTCCCGGAACAACAGATGGCGCAACCGAAAAACACGTACCGGTTGTGAAAATCAATGGTCATGAGGTAACCGTTACCGTAGGCACGGAAATACATCCTATGCTGGAGAATCACTATATTGAGTGGATCATACTGGAAACGAATACAGGGGTGCACAGAATTAATCTGACTCCCGGCTCAGAGCCCAAGGCAACCTTTACACTGGCTAAAGGAGAGACCGTCCTTAACGTCTATTCTTACTGTAACCTTCATGGTCTATGGTTATCAGAAAAGAAAATCGGAACAAACTAATAGTATTAACAGCTTCCTACACAACCCCAAATAAAGGGTTGTGTTTTTGAGCGAATAGCGAGAGAACCGCTACGCAGAATGCGTTATAACGCCAATAGGGGCCGAGGATGAAAATACATTTTCAAATTCTCGGCCCCTATTGGCGTTATAATTGCAAACGAAGTTTGCGAAGCGGTTCCGAGCAAACGGACATCGAGAAAGCGGAGCTTTCGAGATGTTGAAGCGTAACCGCATGAGCGGTGGTGTGAGAGGTCGAAAATTTCTCAATGTGAGAAATTTTCTCCTACTCGATTCATCTCCGTCCAATGACTAAAAATCAGCTTTTGAAAGGCAGGCATTGACAATAGTAATGGGCTGCCATATGATACTGTCTGTAATAATCCGGAGAGTAATCATATGAATTTCAAAAGTTATAATCGCAAAGAAAAGACTTTGCTGATAATTGGATGCTTTGCCATTTTGGCAGCAATTGTTATCTTGATTTGTATCTCATATCCCACCTTGTTTTGTGGAAAAAAAGTCAGATTCAAGTCTTCTTACAAAGATAAGGCAGTCACATTGGAAGCGACTTATTGGAAGGCTGACAGTCCTGAATATGCAGTTCTGATATGTCCGGGATATTCTTGCGACAGACAGAAATGGCGTCCTATGGCAAACCTTTTTGCCGCCAACAATCTGGCAGTCATGACCTTTGATTATGCGGGCCAGGGTGCTTCTTCATCAACTATCGGCTTTGACAATGCCAAAACCGATGCCATTCCTGTTGAGATTGCCGATGCTATCGAATTACTTCACAGTCTTTCGGGACTGGATTACGAAAATATAATACTGGTAGGCCACTCCATGGGAGGTCGTTCAATTTTACGTCTTCTCTATGATTATAATTCACCGGACACTAAAACAAGCGTTGTGCATCGTCCCATAAAAAGTGTTATTCTCTTCTCCCCTGAAGTCAATTATAATTTTAATGCTCAAGCGAGCCTGTTCGCCGGAACTTCAGACGAGAACGAAGAGCCATGGCGCTCATATAGCGCTGCATACACAAAAGGTGTGGACGTATATCTCTTTGGTTCAACCGCCGACGACATCGTATCCGATGAGGATGTTCTTTCTATTTATGCACATATGGGCGGCAGCGGTGCTCCCGCTTCCGGTAAGTGGCAGGGTTATACCGTCAACGAAGTCGGTTCCCATATCAGTGTCGGTATCACCGGCGGGGTTTTACATTCTTATGAAATGTATTCCCCAAAGTTCTGCCGATTTGTAAAGGACGCTCTTCACCTTGAGAAATATTCTCCTGTCAATTTTTCACTCATTTATGTCGGTTGGATTTTTGCACTTTCAGGCTTAGCTCTCGTCTTACTTGTCTTAAATTCCAAAGCTGACTTTTCCGACAAGACATTCCACGAGGAGCACGGTCTGCCCGTATTGAATAATGAATCAAGCTTCCTTAAGCACAAGCTGCTAATGTGGTTACCAACATGTATTGTTGCGTTCCTTCTATGCTCACTTTGCGTTGTTCTTCCCTTCGGCAGCCCTGTAATGAATATTCCGTATATGTGCTTTATTTCCGGCTATGGAATTGTTATGCTCATTGCTTATCGTAAGGGACACTTCAAGGGCACTGATGGGACTTTGCCGCGTCCAACATTAAAATGTAAGTCATCCGGCAAAAAGGAGCTGGTTACTGCAATTTTGCTCTCCTGCGGCTTAACGTTTTTTGTATGGTTTGTGTTAATATTAACTATGTACAAGCTGCCGCCGTTAAACCTTCGTCTGTTCTGGCTTATTTTTGCTACCGGATTAATGGCAATCGGCTTCTATATTTCGGGCTGCGAGACCGATATGCTTAAGATCTCACACGCATCCCGTAAAACAGTTATTTTATATAGCCTCATACAATATGTGCCGCTGTTTTTACTCGTTCTCTTTTATCTCGTTATTAAGAGCTATTCCGGAATGATCGGACAAGCACAGAACCTGCTGTTAATGTACATTTTCTGCATTCCTATAGGCAATTTTCTTCGTGTGAAGTCCGGCAACCGCCTGATCGGTGCTCTCGTCAGTGCCTTTATTTTCCAGGCTATTATGATTACTTCCGCCGCGCTGATAGCAATTTTCTAAGCAAACAAATGACCGACACACAATAAATTTCGTTGACTCACAGATGTTTATCGGTTATAATGTGTCGTGTCTTTTTACGGACATTTTTATATTAAAACATTTCAGGCAAAGGAGTCTGGGCATGTGCTCAACGCCTTTGTTTTTTTTGTGAAAGGAGATTCCATTATGCATCTTACTAAAATGCACGGATTAGGTAATGACTATCTTTATTATTTCGGGGAAATGAAAAATCCGGAAGCTGTTTCGATTAAGTATTCTGAAAGACATTTCGGAATAGGCTCAGATGGTGTTATCACTATCTCCCCCTCTAAGGTTGCAGATTTCAAGATGCGAATTTTCAACGCTGACGGTAGTGAAGCAATGATGTGTGGAAATGGTGTCCGTTGTGTTGGAAAGTATGTTTATGATAAGGGCTATACGGACAAAACTGAGTTGGCCATTGAGACTCTTTCCGGAATCAAGTATCTTAGCCTTAAAACCTGCGGTGGCAAGGTAAACGAAGTGACAGTAAATATGGGCGAGGTCGCTGTTTCAGAGCCTGTGGAATTAGATACCACTTACGGAAAAGTAACAGTTACTCCTGTTTCAGTCGGAAACCCTCACGCAGTTTCATTTATCGAAAATGCAGAGGAAGCTCCCCTCACTACTCTCGGCAAGGCATTAGAGCACCATTCTTTCTTCCCCAACGGTGTAAATGCGGAATTTGTTCAGGTTATTGAAAGAAATGTGCTTCGTATGCGTGTCTGGGAACGTGGCAGCGGAATCACTATGGCTTGCGGAACCGGTGCATGTGCTTCGGCTGCAGCAGCTGTGGCAGCCGGCTATTGTGATGCAGATAAGGACATAATAGTTCAGCTTGATGGTGGAAATCTTAAGATTAAAGTACAATCCGATAATATTGTAATGATGACGGGGCCTGCAGAAACCGTCAGTGAATGTGAGGTAGAAGAAGTATGAAACCCAATAAGAATTATTCAAGCTTAAAAGAAAGCTATCTTTTTTCCGAGATTGCTCATCGTGTAGCTGATTTCAGCAAGGCTAATCCCGATGCGGAAATCATCAAAATGGGAATCGGTGACGTGACTCGTCCCCTTTGTGAGGCAGTTGTGGATGCTATGAAAAAGTCTTCCGAGGATATGGGACAGGCCGCTGCCTTTCATGGTTATGGCCCTGAGCAAGGTTACGATTTTCTTCGCGAAAAAATTCAATCCTACTATAAATCATTCGATGTAACCTTAGATTTGGGTGAAATCTTTATTTCCGATGGTGCAAAGAGTGACCTTGGTAACATTCTCGACCTTTTTGATAAAGATAATACCGTTCTTATTCCCGATCCTGTTTATCCTGTTTATGTGGATACAAATCTCATGGACGGAAGAAAAATCGTATTTGCTGATGCGAATGAGGAAAATGGTTTTCTTCCCATGCCTCAGGACGATGTTGCCGCAGACATCATTTATCTTTGTTCTCCTAATAACCCTACGGGTGCCGCTTATAATAAGGACCAACTTAAGGTATGGGTTGATTATGCATTAAAAAATAAGGCTGTAATCCTTTTTGATGCTGCCTATGAATCATTTATTATTGACCCTTCACTTCCCAGAAGTATCTTTGCAATTGACGGTGCAGACAAATGTGCCATTGAATTCTGTTCTCTTTCCAAGACTGCGGGCTTTACCGGAACACGTTGTGGTTACACCATCGTTCCTAAGAATCTGATGGCTGAGGATATGAGCCTCAATAAGATGTGGCTTCGTCGCCAGACAACAAAGTTTAATGGCGTTTCTTACGTTGTTCAGCGAGGTGCAGAGGCTGTATTTACAGAATCAGGCTTAAAGCAGACAAGAGAGAATATTGCATATTATCGTGAAAATGCTAATATAATTACAAAAGCGCTCGACGAGCTTGGCTGGTATTATACAGGCGGCAAAAATTCTCCTTATATCTGGCTCCGTTGTCCTGATGGCATGGATTCCTGGGCTTTCTTCGATAAGCTTCTTACAGAAATCGGTGTTGTAGGCACTCCCGGTGCCGGCTTCGGAAAGAATGGTCAGAATTTCTTCCGTCTTACTGCATTCTCAACTCATGAAAATACTGAAAAGGCTATGGCTAAGCTGAAGAAATTATTCAGTTAATCGAGCGAAAATCTTACTGAAGGGATTTTCGTATGAAAGAGGTTTACAAATCAATTAAGCTTGGCGATATGACCGCCATTTACATTCGCGAGACCGATGAAAATATCATCGGTCTCGTTGTGCTTCCATCATGTCTTTCCGATCGTTTCTGTGCTGAAGGAAGGTGGCATGCAGAACCCCTAGTGTCTCTGAAGCTTGTGGGTGATGCTCATGCAGATGGTTTTTCTCATGGCCATAGTATGAAGGGAAGCTACGGAAACAACGCATTTAAGTTTGATAAGCAGGAAATACTGGAAAATGATGGGATTACTACTGTTATTACCACCCATAAGCGTCCCACTGAACGCGGTTACCTGCTCACTCGACATTTTCTCGAATATAAAAAGGATGCCCTGTATTTCACATCCTACTCCGAAATAGAGGTAGCAGACAGTGATGATATATCTGTGGAAATGATCAGTTCCTATAATCTGACCGGATTTTCCTGTCTTGAAGAAAATCTTCGTCAGGAGGACTTCATTCTGCACCGTCTGCAGAGCAAATGGAGTATGGAAGGCCAGTTAGAATCAACCTCTTTCCTGGATTTACAGCTGGAACCTGCATGGATTCCCATTGGTGTAAACAGTGTCAGATTCGGAGAGGTGGGGTCCATGCCTGTCCGCAGATATTTTCCCTGGATGGTTGCCGAGGACACAAAATATGGCTATAGCATAGGAATTCAGCTGGCTCTGAACTCTTCCTGGCAAATGGAAGTATATAATAAAGACGACCGCACTTCTTTTTCCGGAGGTATTGCTGACCGTGAATTTGGTCATTGGATGAAAACCATACACAATGGTGAAGTCTTCCGCACCCCTCCGGCAACCATAACCGCGGCCTGCGAAGATGTGGATGGTATAAGCTACAGACTGACCTCTGCACAGGAAAAGAATCTGGAAAATGTTCCCGAGGTCGAAAAGGATCTTCCGATTATTTTTAACGAATACTGCACAACCTGGGGAAATCCTTCGGAGCAAAATATGCTGAAACTCGCCGACGCCTTGAAGGGTAAGGGCATCACTTACTGTGTAATGGATGCGGGATGGCATGTTAAGCCCGGAAACGATTGGTCAGATATTGGTGATTGGATTGTTAATGACGGCCTGTTCCCTAATGGTCTCAAGTATATGGCTGATAAAGTCCGCGAGGCGGGAATGATTCCCGGCATATGGTACGAAATGGAAGTATGCGGAAAGGATTCTGATATGTTCAAAACGCCTGAACGCCTTTTACAAAGGGACGGCATTCCTGTTACTTCCTGTTTCAGACGCTTTCTTGATATGCGTCAGCCCGAAATCACTGAATTTTTGGACGAACGTCTGCTGAAGAATCTTAAGGATAATGGTTTTGGATACCTTAAGGTGGACTATAACGATTCGATTGGAATAGGCTGCGAAGGGGCCGAATCTCTTGGCGAAGGTCTCCGACAGAATATGCAGGCTTCGCGTCAATATTTCAGACACCTTCGTGAGGAATTACCCGATCTGGTAATTGAAAACTGCTCCTCAGGCGGTCATCGCTTAGAGCCCTCTATGATGGAACTGGCAAGTATGGCATCATTTTCAGATGCTCACGAATGGACTGCTATCCCCGTAGTCGCTGCCAATGTGACTCGTGCGATTCTTCCCGCCCAGAGCCAGATATGGGCCGTGCTTCGAGCAAAAGACGATAATAAGCGTCTTGTTTACTCGCTTGCCAACACCTTCCTCGGACGTATGTGTCTTTCCGGAGACGTTTATGACCTTTCTTCGGAGCAATAGGAAATCGTGGACAAGTCAATCGCCCTTTACAAAAAGGCTGCTCCTATAATTAAAAAAGGTCGTAATTACCGTTTCGGAGAAATCAACAAGAGTTTCCACCATTTGAAACACAATCAGACTGTAGTCCGTCGTGGAGAAAATGGTGACTACCTGGTTGTGGCACACTGTTTTGACGAAAACAGCGGCAAAATCCACATCACTCTTCCCAAATATATAAGCAAAAACGATGCTAAGGTTGATATTTTCTCAAGCCACGAGCTTTCTGTTTCACTTGATAAAGAAACAGGATTTCTTTCAATTGATGGCCTGGAAAGTATGGACGCAACTGTGATTCTGATAAGACAATAGTAATCGAGTAGGAGGGAAAATTAAATAAATTTTCCCGACCTCTCACACCACCGTG
>JAKSRZ010000091.1 GCA_024403375.1 Lachnospiraceae bacterium | reverse complement strand
TGTTGTGAGTTCAAATCCTCTTGAGAAATGACTCCTGACGCGACAGTTCCGACTTCCCGTCTAACAATGGCGGAAGGGTCAATTATACGGATGCTGCTAATAAACCGGTCGAAAATCGACCTCTTTTTGATTAGAAGAACCGCTCTTCGGAGCCTTCTTAATACAGGCTGAAGTTCCAAAAACCCAGGAAATAAGCCAAAAATTGAATAAATGTCTCTGTAGCTCAGTAGGATAGAGCGTTCGCCTCCTAAGCGAAAGGCCGCTGGTTCGACTCCAGTCAGGGACGCCAGAAAATTAATGGGGCTGTGAAAAAATGAGAAATCATTTTTTCACAGCCCCTTCTTTTTAACCTTTATACTGCAAGTTCTTTTATAATCTGTTCAGCTTCCGCTCTCTTTGATATTCCCTTGTCCATAGCTTGTTTTTCTATATGGTGATGTGCCTCGGGCTCAGTCATTTTGAGTTCGCTTATGAGAAGCATTTTTGCTCTGTTGAGAACGCGGATTTCTTCCATTCTGGCTTCTATTGGAGCCGTCTTCTGTTCCAGCTTACGTAAACGTTCTCTGGAAGTGGTCATCCACTTAAGTGCCTGAGTCATCATCTGGTGGGAAGTGGGTTTTGTAATTGTATACACGCCCTTTTCTTCCATTCGGTGATATACGTCACTTTGTACATCCGGCCTCAGCAGAATCAGAACAACCGTGGACTGTGTATTGCTGCAATCTGCAGCGAATCGGGTGCCTTGCTCGTCTGTAAGCGGAGCATTGATTATTACCAGGTCAAAGTTTCTGGAAGCCATGTGTCTCTTGGCTTCTGCAACGCTGTCTGCCTCGAATATAGGGTCGAATCTTGCCGGAAGGAGAAGCTCTTTTGTGGAATTATTAAAGGATTGAGATGAAGAAACTAATAATACGCTATAAACATTTTCTCTTAAGTCCACGTTACTCCCTCCTTCCTTATTTGTGGTTTATTTTTATCTCCTGCAATAAAAATTCAGGATTTCTTCAGGCAAAACTTCTTTTAAGAATTCACTTTCCGAAGCAAGTTTGCATGCCTCTTCAAAGCTCTCAGGAAGTTTATCATATCCTCCTGAAATTCTGTCAGGATTTTTGTCAACACTTTCCGGTAATTGCAGATTGTTCTTTATGCCATATATTCCTGCGTAAATAATAAGTGCAAATGCAAGATATGGATTGGTTGTGCAATCGGGTGAACGAAGTTCTGCTATTCTTCGTCTTCCCTGAGTATCAGGGAATCTTACAAGCTGGCTTCTGTTACTTTCTGACCATGTAATATAGCGGGGTGCACCGTTCTTTCCAAGTCTTTCATAGGATTGTCTTGTGGTGTTAAAGAAGATTGTCATTTCTGCGATCTTGCTTAATACGCCGGCCATAACCTGTGAAAGGTAGTCATTTCCGTCCTTAGCTTTTACAGAAACATTGATATGAAGGCCGCTGCCTGCCTTATCCTTTATGGGAAGCGGGCTGAAGTCTGCCTTAAGACCGTTTCTGCCTGCAACAATCTTTACTATCATTTCGAATATTACAAGATTGTCTGCCGCAAGAAGGGGATCTGCATGCTGCACATCTATTTCGTTCTGTCCGGGTCCACGCTCATGATGAGAATTCTCGGGATGGATTCCAATCTGTTCCAGTGTAAGGCAGATTTCTCTTCTTATGTTTTCTCCCTTATCATCGGGTGCAAGGTCCATATAGCCCGCTTCATCATAGGGAATATCGGTAGGTTTACCGTTCTGGTCAAGTTCAAAAAGGTAGAATTCCTGCTCTGTTCCGAACTTGAACCTAAGTCCCATCTCATCAGCAGCCTTTATTGCCTTCTGAAGGATATAACGTGTATCACACTCGTATCTTTCTCCATTGGAATATGTAATATCACTTAACATTCTGACAACCTTATCATGGTCGGGACGCCAGGGCATTCCCATAAGTGTTGAGCTGTCAGGCTTAAGGAAAAGATCGCTGTTTGCAGATTCGAAGCCTTCTATTGATCTGGCATCAAAGGGAATGCCGTAATCAAAGGCTCTGTCCAGCTCTCCGGGCAATATTGCCATATTCTTCTGTCTGCCGAATACATCGCAGAATGCTAAACGTATGAACTTTACATCGTCCTCTCCCACGTACTGCATTATTTCATTTTTGGCGTAATTCATAATATATCCTTCCTCCGATAGATCGGCTGTCTCTTTTTCTCTGTCGCATTATAGCAGAAAAGTTTAGCACTTTAAAGCGAAAAACAAAAATTAGTTGACTTGGTACACAACGTATGATACACTCACTCCATCGAAAAGGCAATGGCGTCTTTAAGAGTTTATTTTTTTATACTCTTAAATGGCGTCTTTTTCTTTTTACTAAAAACAAATTAACCCCATCATAAGGAGGAAGAAAAAATGTCATACGTTGACGAAGTGTTAGAGCTTGTTAAAGAAAAGAACGCAAGTGAGCCCCTGTTCATTCAGGCTGTTACAGAAGTTTTCGAATCATTAAAGCCCGTTATCGAGGCCAATGAAGAGCTTTATAGAAAAGAAGCTATT
This sequence comes from Lachnospiraceae bacterium, assembly GCA_024403375.1. GTDB lineage: Bacteria > Bacillota > Clostridia > Lachnospirales > Lachnospiraceae > RGIG3528. Next base: position 5,116 of record JAKSRZ010000091.1, on the reverse strand, counting down.
CTTGAAAGAATTACTGAGCCTGAGCGTCAGATTATGTTCAGAGTACCTTGGGTTGATGATAAGGGACAGGTTCAGGTTAACAGAGGTTTCCGTGTACAGTTCAATTCTGCAATCGGACCTTACAAGGGAGGCTTAAGACTTGATGCTTCCGTAAATCTTGGTATGTTAAAGTTCCTTGGCTTTGAGCAGGTATTCAAGAACTCTCTCACAACACTCCCTATGGGTGGTGGTAAAGGTGGTTCCGATTTCAATCCTAAGGGCAAGTCAGACAGAGAAATCATGGCATTCTGCCAGAGCTTTATGACAGAGCTTTACAGACACATCGGCGCCGATACAGACGTTCCCGCTGGTGACCTTGGTACAGGTGGACGTGAGATTGGTTATATGTTCGGTCAGTATAAGAGACTTAGAAATGTATATGAAGGCGTTCTTACAGGTAAGGGCCTCACATTCGGTGGTTCCCTTGCAAGAACAGAAGCTACCGGTTATGGTCTTCTTTACTTCACAAAAGAAATGCTTGCATGCAACGGTATCGACATCGCAGGTAAGACAGCAGTAGTTTCCGGTTCAGGTAACGTTGCTATCTATGCTATCCAGAAGGCTACTCAGATGGGTGCTAAGGTTATCGCTTGTTCCGATCGTAATGGTTGGGTTCTTGACGAGGAAGGCATCGACTACAAGATTCTTAAGGAAATCAAGGAAGTTAAGAGAACAAGCCTTGCTGAATATGTAAATTACAGACCTAACGCTAAGTACACAGCTAAGGAAGCCGGCGACAAGATGGATCACGGCGTATGGACAGTTAAGGCTGACATCGCTCTTCCTTGCGGACGTGAGAACACAATCGACCTTGAGGATGCTAAGAACCTTGTTGCTAACGGCGTAATCGCTGTAGCTGAAGGTGCTAACATGCCTACAAACCTTGAGGCTACAAAGTATTTCCAGGCAAACGGCGTACTTTTCGCACCTGGTAAGGCTTCCAACGCAGGCGGTGTTGCAACATCAGGTCTTGAAATGAGCCAGAACTCTGAGAGACTTTCATGGACATTCGAAGAAGTTGATGAAAAGCTTAAGAACATCATGATTTCCATCTTCCACGCTGCAGATGATGCTGCTAAGAAGTACGGTATGGAAGGCAACTACGTAGCAGGTGCTAACATCGCAGGCTTCGAAAAGGTTGCAACAGCAATGCTCGCTCAGGGCGTATGCTAATATAAAAGCAAATAAAACCTTCTGAAATAAAGGTATGGTACGCAGATTGTGTGCCATACCTTTCTGTTTTTTCTCCGGTATTTATTCTTTAATAAGTACAGCTGTATTGTTTAGTTATAACAAAGAATAAAGCACAGCATTTTTTATGTTGAAGGTTTTACAAATAAAGCTTATACTTGTTTATGGGATTTTTTGCCTTTAATAAGGAAAAAATCCGATGAATCTCATTATTCGGAGGACTGAAAAATGGCAGGTTGTGCAATAGTAGGTATCAACTGGGGTGATGAAGGTAAGGGCCGTATGGTTGACCTTCTTACCGAGGACTACGATGTTGTTATCCGTTATCAGGGTGGCGGCAACGCTGGTCATACAGTAATCAATGATAAGGGTAAGTTTGCTCTTCATCTTTTACCCTCAGGAATTTTCAGAGACGGAGTCGTTAACATTCTTGGTAATGGCGTAGCTCTTGATCCTGAAAATCTTTGGAATGAAATTCAGCAGGTTGCTTCACAGGGCGTACCTGTAACTCCCGAAAATCTTAAAATCAGTGACAGAGCTTCTCTTCTGCTTCCTTGGCACAGAGACATGGACGAGCTGGAAGAAAAGAGACTTGCCGATAAGAAGTTTGGTTCCACAAAGCAGGGTATCGCACCCTTCTATTCAGATAAATATCAGAAAAAGACAGTTCTCGCAGGTGAGCTCTTCTATCCTGAGCACCTTAAGGAGCATCTCCATGACCTTATGGAGTGGAAAAATCTTACACTTACAAAGGTTTATGGTGCAGAGCCTTATACTTGGGAAATGCTTGAGAAGTGGCTCAATGATTATTGTGAAAAAATCAAGCCTTATGTTTGTGATACCGGTCTTTTCTTAAAGGACGCAGACAAAGCCGGCAAGAAGCTTCTTTTCGAGGCTCAGCTCGGTTCCCTTCGTGACCTCGACTACGGTATTCATCCTTATACAACTTCCTCCAATACAACTGCTGCATATGCTCCCATCGGTTCCGGATATCCCGGTGCAAAGATTGACAGAGTTCTTGGTATCGTAAAAGCATATTCTACATGTGTTGGTGAAGGTCCTTTCGTTTCCGAAATGTTCGGCAAGGAGGCAGATGATCTTCGTGAGGCAGGCGGCGAGTACGGTGCAAAGACCGGAAGACCTCGTCGTGTAGGTGCACTTGATATCGTTGCTACCTCTTATGGTATCGAGGCTCAGGCCGCAACAGAAATCGCTATAACAAAGCTCGACGTACTCAGCACTATGGAAAAGATTCCTGTGTGCACAGCTTACATGGTTGATGGCAAGAAGGTTACTCGCTTCCCCTTCCCTACTGCACTTAAGGATGCTACACCCGTTATCGAATACTTCGATGGTTGGATGACAGACATTTCCAATGTGCGTGAGTGGGACAAGCTTCCCAAAGCAGCTCAGGACTACATCCTGTTCATTGAAAAAGCAGTAGGATGCCATATATCATATGTCTCTGTCGGCCCTGAGAGAGAAAGTATCATCTTAAGAAGCAAGGAGCTCTAAAATGCAGAACAAATACGAATCACCTCTATCTTCAAGATATGCCTCTGACTATATGCTTGAGCTTTTCTCCTCCGATACTCGCTATCAGACATGGCGTAAGCTTTGGGTATCCTTGGCAAAAGCCGAAATGCAGCTTGGTCTTCCTATAACAGAAGAGCAGGTAAAGGCCCTGGAAGAGCATGTTACTGATATTGATTATGAATGTGTAAGAATTCGTGAAAAAGAAGTTCGTCACGATGTTATGGCTCACGTTTATGCATATGGCCAGGTAGCTCCCGTCGCTGCCGGAATCATTCATCTTGGTGCCACAAGCTGCTACGTTACAGATAATGCAGACATAGTTATTTACAGAGATGGTCTTCGTTATTTGAGAGGCGAACTCCTTAAGGTAATGGCAAATCTTTATGATTTTGCTGATAAATATAAGGCTTTACCTACTTTAGGCTATACTCACTACCAGCCCGCACAGCTTGTTACTATCGGCAAGCGTGCTACTCTCTGGCTTCAGGATTTCCTGACAGACCTTGAAGAGCTGGATTTTGTCATCGACCACATGAAATTCCTCGGATGCCGCGGTACAACAGGTACTGAGGCAAGCTTCGTAGATCTTTACGAAGGTGATACTCAGAAGATCGATGAAATGAACAAAAAGATTGCTGCTGATTTTGGTTTTGAAAAGTGCTTCTCTGTAAGTGCTCAGACATATCCCAGAAAGTTGGACAGCCGCATTCTCAACGTTCTCTCCTCAATTGCACAAAGCTGCTACAAGATGGCAAACGATATTCGCCTTCTTCAGCATGACCGCCAGGTAGAGGAACCTTTTGAAAAGAATCAGATCGGTTCTTCCGCAATGGCATATAAGCGTAACCCTATGCGTTCCGAACGTATTTGTTCTCTTGCAAGATATCTTATGGCAGATGCATCAAATGCTGCTATGACCGCTTCCACACAGTGGCTTGAAAGAACTCTTGATGATTCCGCAAACCGCAGAATTTCTCTTCCCGAAGGCTTCCTTTGTGCAGATGCAATTCTTCGTCTTGCTCAGAACGTTACAGACGGTCTCCACGTTAATGAAAAGATTGTCCTTAAGACAGTTAACGAGTATCTTCCTTTCATGACCACAGAAAATCTTATGATGGAAGCTGTTAAGCGTGGCGGCGATCGTCAGGAGTTGCATGAAATCATTCGTACCTGCTCCATGAAGGCAACTGCCGAAATGAAGGAAGGCGGCGAATGTGATCTTATGAAGTTCTTAAGTGCAGAACCTGCTTTCAACATGACAGAAGATGAAATGAAGGAACTTCTTAAGCCAGAAAGCTATATTGGAAGATGTCCTGAACAGGTTGAGCGTTTCCTTGCTGAGGTTAAGCCCTTTATTGCAGGCATTGACAGAGAATCAGCACAGATTAATTTATAAAGGCGGCAGACATGCAGGAAAAAATTCTTGTTATTGATTTTGGTGGCCAGTACAATCAGCTGGTTGCCCGTCGTGTTCGAGAGTGCAACGTTTATTGTGAGATTTATTCCTATAAAACTCCTCTCGATAAAATTAAAGAGATGAATCCCAAGGGAATCATTCTTACAGGTGGCCCCAATTCCTGTTACGAGGATGGTGCCCCCGGATGCGGTCCTGAACTTTTCAATTTAGGCGTTCCCGTTCTCGGACTTTGCTACGGTGCTCAGCTTATGAACCACGTTCTTGGCGGTAAAGTAGAAAAGGCACCCGTTCGTGAGTACGGAAAAACTCCTACCTTTATTGACAGTTGCAAAGACAGCTTGTTTAAGGGCGTAGCAGACGAGACCATCGTATGGATGAGCCACTTTGATTATATTTCAAAGCCCGCTCCCGGATTTGAGATTATTGCCCATACAGCTGACTGCCCTGTGGCAGCGGATGCCGACGTAAGCAGAGGTCTTTACGCAATCCAGTTCCATCCGGAAGTTCTTCATACAGTTTCAGGTAAGGAAATTCTCTTCAATTTCGTAAGAAACATCTGTGGATGTGCAGGTGATTGGAGAATGGATTCCTTCGTTGAGAATACAATTTCTCAGATTCGCGAAAAGGTCGGCAACGGCAAGGTTCTCCTGGCTCTCTCCGGAGGTGTTGATTCTTCCGTACTTGCGGCCCTTCTTGCAAAAGCTATCGGAAAGCAGCTTACATGCGTATTCGTAGACCATGGCCTGCTCCGTAAAAATGAGGGCGATGAGGTAGAATCCGTATTCGGCCCTAATGGTTCATTCGATATTAACTTCGTTCGAGTAAATGCTCAGGAAAGATATTATGCTAAGCTTAAAGGTGTAGAAGAACCCGAGCGTAAGCGTAAAATCATCGGTGAAGAATTCATAAGAGTATTCGAAGAAGAAGCAAAGA
>JAKSRZ010000090.1 GCA_024403375.1 Lachnospiraceae bacterium | reverse complement strand
ATCTGTTATACTGTACCCTCCCGCAACGTGAAGCTGAACCGTCTTATTGAACTGGGCAATCTGATGTCCCGCAAACACTGCTGCACCGCTGCCGGATACACACATTTCCGTAACAAGGTCCTCAGTTTCCAGGCCTGCAAGTCGTGCCTCATATCCCTCGGGAATAATAAGCACATAATCAATCATGCGATAATAAACGCTGTCCGCAAGCTGTGTTTCCGTAAGCACACGGTCCTTAACCTTGTGAAGCGACTTCATATACTCGGTAAGAGCCTTACTGCTTTCTGTATTGTCCATATCGTTAATATACAGGTTCATGGCCGCCGCAGTAAAATTTGCATCGCTTGTATGGTTTGATGTAAAGGTGAAGCCCAACATGATGGACATATACAGAACCATGTATATTGCAAGAACTTTCGCTCTGCTTCTCGCAATTTTGAAGAACAACTTAAAGACTTGCATATTTCTTCCTCCTGGTGAGCAAGAAGCTTCCGATGATGAATACCATAGCTTCAATTGCACAAATGATTACGTTATAAAAGTATCTGCTGTGATCCGGATAAATAACCAACGAATAGAACGAATCCGAAATAAGTGCAGCAGGATTGATTTTATTGATGACGGGGCAGAACTGATCGACTGTGATTCTCATTCCGTTAAACATAAGTCCGCTTAATACACTGCAAATCATTGTTGAAGAAATCAGTATGCCAAACTTGACCTGTGAACTTGCTGTTCCGATGTTTCCGATAAAATATCCAAGTGTGACACCAAGGACACATCCTACAAAAACCGTAAGAAGTACATATCCAAACTGGTTGCCGAAGTCGATACCGAGTATATATCTGATATAGAAAATGCTTAATGTGATGCTTACTACTTCCATAACGATTGCGGCACACACTGAGCCAATATCATATACAAACTTGTTTACGGGAGAAACAAGTCTTCTCGCACCGATAGCAGAAAGGTTTGCAGCTCCGTAGTGAGCCAAGGAATTACCAAGAAAAGAGCCATAAAGACATGCCATTGCAATCAGATTATAAAAGTAGGTCAGTGCCGCACTTATGTTTCCTTCCGTGAAGTTCTTATGCTTAACATAATTGGCTTCTGCATTCATCTGATTGATGAGGTCCATAACCCCTGCAGGATTTGTTTTCATTACGTCCATCATGCTCTCAGCATAAAGGTTATACTGTTCCGTGAAAACCTTGAGAATACTTTGCTCAAGCTTACTGTTTTTCATGGCGGCGGAAACCTTAAGTGTCAGCTGGTCTCCCGCCGTAAGAATTCCTACTACCTTATTTTCGGCGAGCATTTTCTCTGCTGCTTCACGGCCTACATAAGAAATATTTAAGAGCTGATTTTCTCCCTCTGCTGAAACCGAATCCAACGCAGACTGCAATGCTTCTGTCTCCTTTCCCTCTTCAATAACCACCGCAACATCAATGGCCGAAAAGGCTTCATTGGAATCAAGATTTCCAAAGGCAAAATTAAACATTGTTGCAAGTACGATAGGGAACAAAACGCACCAGAAGGCCTGTCCCTTGTCTCTTATCAGTGTTTTTAAGGTATATATAAATGAGTGAAAAAACATAACAATCTCCTAATCTCTCAGTTCTTTTCCTGTGATTTCCAGGAATACGTCATTTAATGTAGGAAGCTCCGAATATACTCTGTCGAAAGGAATATTCTTGGACTGAAGGTACTCAAGCACATGGGGAAGATTATGCTTACCACCGCTGCAAAGTACCTTAAGTGTATGGTTCTCATAGGTTGCTTCATACACATGATTAAGCTTGCCGATAGCCTTAAGGTCCTCATCTGCCAGGTCAAGAATTTCAATTGATATTGTCTCGGATTTCTTAATCATCTGCTTAAGTTCATCCTTTGTACCAATGGCAAGATTTTTACCCTTATCCATAATCGCAATCCTTGTACAGATCTGCTCAACCTCTTCCATGTAGTGCGATGTATAAATAATTGTTGCACCCTGTCTGTTCAGTTCCTGAATACCCTCAAGAATCTTGTTTCTGCTCTGAGGGTCAACCGCAACGGTAGGCTCATCAAGAATGATAAGATCCGGCTTATGTGCTATTCCGCAGGCAATGTTCAGTCTTCTTAAAAGACCTCCCGAAAGCTTCTTGGGATAAAACTTGACAAAGTCGTTAAGCTCAACGAAATCAATTGCATCCTGAACATATTTCTTTCTTGTTGCCTTGTCCTTTACATAAAGACCACAGAAATAATCAATATTTTCGTAAACCGTAAGTTCGTCATATACTGCCACGTTCTGCATGACAACGCCGATTCTCTTCTTTATATCGTAGCTGTCCGGTCTTATCTCTTTTCCGAACACTTCCACTGTTCCCTTGTCAAAAGCAAGTAACGAAAGGAGACAATTTATTGTGGTGGTCTTTCCTGAGCCGTTAGGTCCAAGAAGTCCGAACACCTCTCCCTCTTCAATAGTAAGATTAAAGTGATCAAGAGCAACAAGCTCCTTATAACGCTTTACAAGATTTTCAATTTTAACAACAGGTGTACCCATGTTTCCTCCTTGTATATACCATTTCGTTTTTTTCTTTATTTGATGGCTTTATTATAGCCATGTGCCTTGTCATATGTAAGTGAAGCCTGTCAGTAACCAATGTGACAAATGTCATATGTTTTATTTGTGTGCCACGGTATGTTTTGATATAATTAATTAGCTTTATTTTTTATGTATGGAGTACCAATGCGAGAATTCATCAACAGACTAATATTGCTCTTAATCAGTACCTGGCTTCTTTTGCAGCACAATACCGACGTAACTGCATTAATTGCCCTGCTGATTGCGGTCATCTCTATTTCCCTATACCCCGCCATCAGCAGCAGAAAACTGAAAGCCGCCCTGATTCTTGCCTATATAATCGCCTCATTTTTCCTGCCATTGCTGGTCTTCTTTATCCCGGCACTGATTTATGACATTTATTCAGACAGATTTTACTGGGCTTCCCTTGGAATCATTCCTTGCCTTGTATATGTATTTTCCGAGGAGAGCAAGCTTGTTATCGTTCCATTGATACTACTCGCTGCAGTATCACTTGTTCTTTCCATCACAACGGACAAGCTCCGAAAGCTTGAGAGAGAATACATATCCCAAAGAGATTCCAGTACCGAAATGAATATGGTACTTAAGGAAAAAAATAAAACCCTGATGCAGAATCAGGATTACGAAATACGAGTGGCTACTCTTGGAGAGCGAAATCGAATCGCAAGAGAAATCCACGACAACGTGGGACATATGCTCTCAAGAAGCATACTTCAGATGGGTGCCCTTATGGCAATTCACAAGGAGGAGCCCTTGCATGAGCAACTTTCAGGAGTAAACGAAACTCTGAATCAGGCTATGAACAGCATCCGAGAAAGCGTCCACGGTCTCAGAGATGATTCTCTGGATCTGAATCAGGTCTGCAACGATATACTTACACCCTTACGTGAAAGCTATTCGGTGCGTTACCAATATGATATGTCCGATGAAGTTGACCGAGATGTGAAGTTCTGCTTCATTGCAATAATAAAAGAGGCCACTTCCAATTTTGTAAAGCATTCCTCAGGAAACACCATCGATATCATTCTCAGAGAGCAGCCGGCATTTTATCAGCTTTCCGTCGAAGATAACGGTTCAGTCTCCCGGAGCACTCACAGTGATGGTATGGGGCTTCAGAATATGCAGGACCGCGTGGCTGCACTGGGCGGAATCATACACATAAACAGCGATAAAGGCTTTAAAATTTTCATTTCAATTCCTAAGAAAACAAACTAAGAGGGAACTATGAACGTACTGGTAGTAGATGATGACAAATTAGTTGCTATTTCATTAAAGACAATTCTGGAGGCCTCCGGCCGCATAACCGTGGTAGCCATGGGAAACAGCGGAAAAGAGGCTGTTTCACTCTTCGACGAGCATACCCCTGACATACTCCTTATGGACATCCGCATGCAGGACATGACAGGTCTGGAAGCCGGTGAAGAAATCCTAAAAAAACACCCTGATGCCAAAATACTGTATCTCACAACCTTTTCAGATGATGAATACATACGAAGAGCCCTCTCCATCGGAGCAAAGGGCTACATACTCAAGCAGGACTTTGAAGGAATCGTACCTGCCCTTGACGCCGTGTTTGGCGGGCAAAGCGTATTCGGCGGCGAAATCGTTGAAAAACTGCCCGTTCTCACACATACAAGAAACGAATTTGATTACAGCAAGTACCAGATTAACGATAAAGAGCAGGAAATTATCAAGCTGGTGGCAGACGGCCTCAGCAATAAAGAGATTGCTGAAAAGCTTTTCCTCAGTGAGGGAACGGTTCGTAACTACTTAAGTTCAGTCCTCGAAAAGCTGGAGCTCAGAGACCGCACTCAATTAGCTGTATTTTATTACAAAAACTGCCTGTAAGGCAAAAAAACTCCTTACCCATTGTTGTTCGGTAAGGAGTCTTTCATTTATATCACTTTTCTTTTTATTAGAAGTTACAGTTACCGGGTGTACGAGGGAACGGAATAGCATCTCTGATGTTGTCAATACCTGTAAGGTACATAACAAGTCTCTCAAAGCCCATACCAAATCCTGAGTGTACGCATGTGCCGTACTTTCTGAGGTTTACGAACCACTGGATTGTCTCCTGGTCAACATCCATTTCCTGAATACGCTTAACCAGCTTGTCGTAATCCTCTTCACGCTGTGAACCGCCCATCAGCTCACCTGAACCGGGAACCTCAAGGTCAACAGCGGCTACAGTCTTGCCATCCTCGTTAACCTTCATGTACCATGCCTTGATGTCCTTCGGCCAGTCTGTGATGAATACAGGGCCATTGAAGTGCTCTGTAATGAACTTCTCGTGTTCCTTTGCAATATCGTCTTCATAGCCGGGCTTAAATTCCCAGTCGATGCCGCTGTTTCTTAAGATATCAACAACGTCATGATGTGTTATACGAACGAAGGGTGTGTTTACAACCTTGTTTAATTTCTCAAGCAATCCCTTTTCTACGAAGGAATCAAGGAATTCCATCTCTTCCTTACAATGCTCAAGAACATATTTAACAACATTCTTAAGCATGTCTTCCTCAATGTCCATAAGGCCATTGATGTCACAGAAAGCGATTTCAGGCTCAATCATCCAGAACTCGTTTGCATGTGTTTTTGTGTTGGAGTTCTCTGTTCTGAATGTAGGTCCGAAAGTATAAATCTTGGAGAATGCTGTAGCAAATGCTTCTCCGTGAAGCTGACCTGTACCTGTGATGAAGGTCTGCTTTGAGAAAAGATCTTCCTTAAAGTCTACCTCGCCCTCTTCTGTCTTAGGAACGTTGGCAAAATCAAGCGTGGTAACCTTGAACATCTGATCTGAACCTTCACAGTCAGCAGTTGTGAGAAGAGGTGTGTGAACGTATAAGTAGTTACGGCTCTGGAAGTATTCATGAATTGCCATAGCTGCAACGCTTCTTACTCTGAATACTGCCTGGAACAGGTTTGTACGAGGACGAAGGTAAGCCTCCTCACGAAGGAATTCTTTTGTATGACGCTTGGGCTGAATAGGGAAATCATCAGGGCAATCGCCTTCAAGAACAACCTTTACTGCCTGCACTTCAAACTCCTGGCCCTGTGCGGGAGAAGGAATAACCTTACCCTCTACAGTAATGGCAGAGCCTGTCTTAATCTTCTGAATATCATCAAAGCCCTCAATGTTGCTGTCGTAAACAACCTGAACCTTCTTAAAGAAAGTACCGTCGGAAAAATCAATAAATCCGAAGTCCTTCTGTTTACGATGGTTTCTGATCCAACCACGTAAAACTACTTCCTTGTCCATATACGAATCAAGGTTCGTATAAAGATCTCTTACTTCTAAGTGTTTCATAATAACCTCCTTAAACAAAAAAAAGTTATGATTAAGGGACGAAATAATCGCGGTGCCACCCTCATTATCATAACTGATCACTCAAACGTTTTAACGGTACAAATCCGGCTCCCCCTACTACTATTTCAAGGGAACAGCTCCATAGTGTTCTTCAAATACGCTTTCCTTCCGGTCTCTCACCTTACACCGAATCTCTTTGAGTTCCGCATATCCTACTCTCTACTTCTCAGCATTTACCACATTATACTATTTTTTTTGAGATAATCAAGCAAAAATTACACTAATGCATGAGGGCAGAAAAAGAGCTCAGAATGCGAACATTCTGAGCCTATACATTAACACACGCTATTCTTTTTCAGGCTATGAAGATTACCGCTCTTCGATTTGTTATTCAGCCTTTTGACGATAACCGCATTTGTGGCAGAAGCCCTTATCATCAAGTGCTACTCCGCACATCGGGCACCTGTCTACAGTACCGTTAATCGCAAATTCTTCCGAAGCGACGTTGTCTCCGCTTGTAAAAGTAATTTTAACGATATTAAGCTTGTCTTTTAACAGCTCGTGAGTAATCTTTATCATACCTTCAACTGTCATTGTCTCTTCAGTAATGACCAACCTACTATGGGGATGAGCCTCTGCCAGTTCAGTTTTGAAGGCACAGCCAACCATGGTATTCTGCGGGGTTCCGTTCTTAATACCCTGTCTCTCATAAACATCAAGGATGGCCGGAAGGAGTGGGTCATCTCTTCTGAGTATTAATGCGTGGTCAAAATTTTTAAGCACCGACCAGGCTATTTTCCTGATCTCATTGCAAGGGAATACCATATTGACACCTTCGTTGATACTGTCTTCAACCTCGATAGTCATGGTTCCCGTATGTCCGTGCAAGTACTGCGCTTCTCCTTTAAAGCCAAAGAATCTGTGTGCGTATTGCAGGTGAAATGTTGTAATACTTCTCATATCGTACTCTCCTCTCATATTTTTTTCATGTGCCTGATTAAGTATGGGGTATCTTCATCAGATGCAAATTGGTCAGATCAAGTAGGAGGTGACAGAGAAGGCTTACTGATGCTTCCATGGTTTGTCTTTTTTTCAGCGGACAGAGCAGCCACTAATCCTCCAACTGCAAGTGGAATAATTAATGCCACGATTAATACACCAATCTTTGTTATTCTCATGTTTTACTCCTTTCCTCATAGGTCAAAGGTAGCGTGTGATGTGACTACATCATATAAAGAAAGCAATAAAAAAGCAGTATCTCAGAAGATACAGCTTTTCAAAATAAATGTGCACTTTTTTTCTCTATACATTTTTTACAAATTATTATGTGCAATATTTTTCCATTTGTGGTATTCTATGGAAAAAGGAGGTGTTTGTATGACAATTGCTGATGCATTAAGATCCACCAGAAATGAATCCGGTCGTTCACAGGAATATATGGCTTTTGAGCTGGGTGTAACAAGGCGAACAATACTGAACTGGGAAAGTGGCGTATCTGAGCCTTCCGTTGGCCAGGCCATTAATTGGTTCAAACTGGTTAACAAGAATCCGCTGCCATACCTGCTTCAATGCACTTACCCTGACATGGACAAGATTTCGCACAAGGACGATGATTCCAAGATTCTCGCCTCGCTTATGCAAATAATAAACGATCTGCCGGCAGAAGGTGTTCGTCAGTTAATGTACTTGTTTTTCGGAAATCACGGCAGTTCTCCCCGTGCCGTCCTGCAGATGATCAATGCACATCTCCAGACGCCTATGAAAGACCGTATTGCCCATGGCCAACTTGTTTCCACCAACTACGAGATTGCAAAGCGTACAGGTACTCTTACTCGTCCCGAGCATATCCAACCGGATCTGGACTGCCTGAATGCCGCCATAGCCGCCGCAAAAAATGCGGTTGAAAAGAACGCAAAGGAGTACAGCACTATCGATAGTAAGTAGCAATAACTATTGTTGTGCAGCTTCGTATTCGGCTTATTCCTCATAGTAATGTCTCGCAATAATCATTTTATTATTGGCTGTTACTATG
>JAKSRZ010000009.1 GCA_024403375.1 Lachnospiraceae bacterium | reverse complement strand
TCCTCACATGGCGCGGAATACTTGGAAGCTTATGGTGGAGCAAAGCACGTGCCGTGGCTGTAATGCTTATTTGCCTTCTTTCAGCCATTATTACTCCACCGGATGTTGTATCACAGATTATGGTCGCACTTCCCATGATTGCCCTCTTCCAGCTTGGAATCTTACTCAGTATGCTGGTAGAAAAGCTCAAAAAGCCTGTTGTTGACAACGATGATGATGAAAACAATGAAGAATAAGTAATCAAGTGGCTCAGGCCACTTTTTTTATGCCCCAAAAGGTCGGAACTACTGTCGCAGTTTCCCGATTGCTCAAAGCATGATGTCAAAAAAAGGAGCTGCTTACGCAACTCCTTTTTATCAGCTGTTGAACTAACAATTACTTGTTCTCAACTGCATGCTTACCGGCAATATAACCGAATGTTACAGCGTGACCAAGAGAAAGTCCGGGTGAGAAGAAAGGATAGTCACATCCACCGAAGAACTGACCACCAAGGTTACCTACTGCGTAGAGACCTTCTACTACAGAACCGTCCTCACGAACTACCATAGAGTTAGCATCTGTAAGGACACCTGCTGTGATGGATGAGCAACGGATATGACGACGAATGCCCCAGAAAGGACCTGTCTTAATAGGCTTAAGGTAGCTTGCATTCTTACCAAAGTCCTCATCAACCTTCTTTTCGCACATCTCATTGTAACGCTTGATAGATGCAAGAGCCTCTTCCTTAGGAAGACCAAGCTTCTGAACAAGCTCCTCAAGAGTATCTGCTGTATATGTATCAATAAGGTTCTCAAATACACCTACATGATCCTCTGAAGGGCCTTCCTTCATGTACTTCTTCATAACTACAGGAGGAATCTTCTGGAAGGATGCAGAGTATGCAGGATGCTCAGGATCAAGGTAGTCATATCCCATGTAATCATTATCATAGATCTGGCAGTACCAACCCTTTGAACCTGTATCCTTGTGCTCGCTGTCAAGGTTTTCACCCTTGAAGCCGGGCTGCCAACGAAGCTGCTTTGAAATATATGCCATCTCAACAGTCTCGTTAACGAAACGCTTACCATCCATATTAAGTGAAAGGTACGGGTTATCCCACATAAGGCCGGCATCGAAGTCATGCATAACTGTAGAGTGAGCAGGACCTTCCATTACACCACCTGCTGCAATAGCAAGGATGTTACCGTCACCTGTTCTGTGGTAAACCTTCTTATCAAATGCTTCTGAGTCAGGGCAGAAACGACGAACCATTGTAGGATTGTTCTCGTATGCACCTGTAGCAAGAATAACCTTCTTTGCGTTGAACTTGATATATTTGCCATCAGCATCTTTGCCAACGCAGCCTACGATCTTGCCGTTCTCCTGAAGGAGCTGAACGATAGGTGTTGAATAATGCATATCAAGCTTATCTGCACCAAACTTGTCAACAGCCTGCTTGATGATACCCTGACAAAGTGTACCGAAGTTGTTGGGCTTAGGTCCGAACCAAGGAGCGAAAATCTGGCACTTGCCATCGCCGAAGTCATAGGACTGTGTGCCATCAAGACGAACGCCTGTGAATACTGCGTCAGAAGACTGATATACCTTTAAGCCCTCAATCTTATCTGACTCATCGTTAAGCTGTCCGTTAGGAACGCCGCCCCACTGACAAAGGTACTCAAGAGCATCCTGAGAGTTCTCAATATATGCATCAATAAGTGCAGGATTGCTTCTCCATGCATTTGTAGCGATACACATGTTCTTCCAGCTCTTCTTACCAAGTTCGTTTGTCTCTACTGTAGGATGAGTTGCTGACTTCTTTGTGATAATTGCGGATGCACAGTTACCCTGTGAATCAGCGAAAGCTTCCTTCTGAAGCACTGCAACCTTTGCACCGTGCTCTGCTGCATAAACAGCTGCTACAACACCTGCTGCACCGGCACCGGCAACAACTACATCAACTGTGATTTCCTTAGCAAAATCCTTGATTTCGCCAAGAACAACTGCTGAATTTGCTACATCTTCAGGAATGATGTCCTTTACTACGAAAGAGCCATTTGTAGCAACAACGCCTGCTGCATCGCTTTCAGCCTTCTTCTCGCCCTTAGCCTGTGCAATACAGTCCTTAAGAGCCTTGCTTGCAGCGTTTGCAGTGATTGTTGCACCTGCAACGCCGTCAATGTTTCCATCCTGAGACTTTAACATCTGAGCAACAAGTGTATCCTTTGCTGCTCCGCCGATTGAAGCGGTTTCGTTGGAAACATCAAGATCAATGTTTGTGATCTTGTTCTCGTCAAAGGTTGCCTTAACAGTTACCTTGCCGATACCTTCTGCGGAAGCAGTATATGTTCCGGGTGTATAAATACCCTTAGAAGCACTTGCCTTTTCGCAGCCGCCAAGGATTCCGATTGTTGCAGCACTTACAGCACCTGCAGCAACACCTTTGAGGAATTGTCTACGTGAAATTCCGTCTTTACTCATTTTTTTGTATCTCCTTTTTTTGATATTTTGGGGTAATATCGGTGTTATTTTAGTTGTTAAGTTCACCTACTTCCATTCAATCATTGCTATTCAACCTTCAATCATTGCTATCGAAAGCAAATTTATATCTTTTTTTATAAATAAAGACAAAATACAGTAAAAATGTTACTATATGTCCATGAAGATAATTAAGACAGAGAAAAACTACATAGTTCCTGACAGACAAATGCTTTTCGACATAGAAACAACCGGCTTATCAGCTCAAAGCTCCTACGTTTATCTCATAGGGCTTATAAGAAATGAGGGCAACAAATGTGTACTTACACAGCTTTTCTGCGATACTTTTTCGGAAGAAAAGGAATTGCTTAAGTTGTTTATTGAGTATATGAGTGAGTGCGACTGCCTTATAAGCTATAATGGCACAACCTTTGACATCCCCTATCTTAATCACAAATTCGGACGCCACGCCCTGCGTTACTCAATTCCCACAGAAATGTCTCTTGATTTATACAATGAGCTCAGAAAGAAAAAGAAATATCTGGAACTGGATAATCTAAAGCAGAATACTGTTGAAAAATGTGCCGGCTTTAATCGAACCGATACCTTTGCCGGAGAAGAACTTATTACTTTATATACAGAATATACCGGCCGCGAGAGACTTGCTTCCATAACAAAAAATCCCGAAGTTGTGGCTCAGGTTGATGCTCTTCGAGCTGCCCTCCTGCTTCATAACAGCGATGACCTTGACGGCCTTGCTCACATATTCCGGAATTTCGGAGCTTTGGACATAAGCAAAAAGAATTTACAGCTAAAAACCGATGTCAACGATTTTGAAATGTGCTTTCTTTTCGAAAGGCCGCTTTACCCTGTCCGCTTCGAAATCAGCGAACCCGGATATTACCTCAATAACGGCAAAAATTCTGCTGAAATTGCGATTCCGATAAAAAAGGGAGAGCTAAAATATTTCTTTTCCGACTACCGGAACTATACATACATAATTGACAGAGATGAAGCACTTCACTCCTCCGTCTGCTCCGGTATAGACAAAGCAAATAAAAGAAAATGTAAGAAAAATGATGCGTATATCAGAAGGTCAGGAAGCTTTATTCCTGTCCCTCCATCACTAATAGAATATTGCCAGGAAAACAATTTAAGACTGTTCAAAACAAGCTATGAAGACAAAATGTTCTATACTGAACTCAACACCGATGAAGCATTTCTGTATGCCTATATAAACAGTCTTTTATAGGTTCGATTCCAAATATAACGCAACGAAAAAGAGCTGCACGACACGTCGTACAGCTCTTGCTTTTAGTCATTAAAAAACTAGTTCTGAGCAATGATCTCTTTCTTGTTGTAGGAACCGCAGCTCTTGCAAACTCTGTGAGGCATCATTAATGCGCCACACTCACTGCACTTTACAAGGTTGGGAGCAGTCATCTTCCAGTTTGCTCTACGACTGTCTCTTCTAGCCTTGGAATGTTTGTTCTTCGGACAGATAGCACCCATGCTTTACACCTCCTTAACGCTTTTGAAAATATCCCGGATTGCGGCCATTCGTGGATCGAGCTCTGTGCGGTCACAACCGCATTCTCCTAGATTGAGGTTGGCGCCGCATACCTTGCAAAGACCTTTGCAATCCTCGTCACACAGAACCTTCATCGGGAATCCAAGCAGGATTTCTTCGTAAACCAATCGATCAACCAAAAGATCGTATCCGTTAATGTACTCTGTTTCGTCTAACTGTGATGCTCTCTCCTCATTTGAAAGGCTCATATCAATTTCATTTTCGAAATCAACAGGCACTTCCACGCGCTGAGGAACCAAACATCTGCCGCATGGAACGTTAAAAACAAAACGTCCCGCAAGCTTAATGGCTATTTTTTTGCCGCCATTATTCTTGACACTTAAAGAAATGTCATCTTTCTCTATTATTTTGTATGAAATCCCCGATATCTTAACTTCATCAGGCTCATAAACCACGGTAAAGTCCTTAGATATATTCGGAAGATTCATTATTTCTGATAAAGAAATCAACATTTTCCCCTTCAGAGCATAAAATCACAATTTGGTATTATATATACAAAATCAAAATTTGTCAACAACTAATTTAACTCTAAATTTAGATAAGAGCAAGTGTTTCTCTTGCAATAGCAAGCTCTTCGTTTGTAGGAATAACAAGTACCTTAACCTTGGAATCCTCTGTGGAAATTACCATTTCCTTACCTCTGAGCTTGTTCATCTCATCATCAAGCTTTACGCCAAGGAACTCTAAGTAGCTGCATACTGCGGCACGAGCCTTGCCATCGTTTTCGCCAAGACCTGCTGTGAAAGCGATGCAATCAACACCGTTCATAGCTGCAATGTAGCCACCTACAGTCTTTGCTACCTTGTAAATGAACATATCGAAAGCAAGCTTTGCTCTCTCATTGCCTTCGTTGGAAGCCTTCTCAAGGTCTCTGAAGTCAGAGGATACACCTGAAACGCCTGCAACACCGGACTTCTTGTTGAGGATGTTAAGAACCTCATCAACAGACTTGCCTTCCTTATTTGCAATATACTGAACAACAGCGGGATCGATATCACCACAACGTGTGCCCATGATAAGGCCTTCAAGAGGTGTAAGACCCATTGATGTATCTACGCACTTGCCGTTAACAACAGCGGAAATGGAAGCACCGTTACCAAGGTGGCAAACGATAACCTTTGAATTGTTGGGATCAAGCTTACCAAAATCAATAGCACGCTTGGAAACATAGCTGTGGCTTGTTCCGTGGAAGCCGTACTTTCTGATGTCGTACTTTTTGAAGTACTCATAAGGAATAGCGTACATATAAGCCTTCTCAGGCATTGTCTGATGGAATGCTGTATCGAATACTGCAACGTTAGGTGTGCCGGGCATAAGAGCCTCACAAGCCTCAATACCAATAAGGTTTGCGGGATTATGAAGAGGTCCTAAATCGAAGCACTCGCGAATTACTCTCTTTACATCGTCATTAACAACAACCGATGCTGAATAATGCATACCTGCATGAAGTACACGATGACCTACTGCATCTACCTCTGACATATCGGAGATAACGCCAACTTCCTTATCAAGAAGAGCTTCAATAACGAGCTGAACAGCAGCCTTATGATCAGGCATTACAACCTTCTTATCCTTGAAGCCGTCTTTGCCTGCAGGTGTGTGTGACATCTGAGGAGCGTCAAGACCGATTTTCTCGCAGATGCCCTTTGCAAGAACAGACTCGTTCTCCATGTCAAAAAGCTGATACTTAAGTGATGAACTACCACAGTTTAAAACAAGAATTTTCATGTCTTATCTATACCTTTCAAATTATTTATTCTGAGCCTGTGCCTGAACTGCTGTGATTGCAACTACACCAACGATATCCTCTGTGAAGCATCCACGGGAAAGATCGTTAACAGGAGCTGCGATGCCCTGTGTCATAGGACCGTAAGCTTCAGCCTTTGCGAGACGCTGAACAAGCTTATAGCCGATGTTACCTGCATCAAGGTCAGGGAAAATAAGTGTGTTAGCCTGGCCTGCAACATTGCTTCCGGGTGCCTTTGAAGCTCCTACAGAAGGAACGATAGCTGCGTCGAGCTGAAGTTCACCATCAATCTGGAACTCAGGATAATCATTCTTAGCGATTTCAACTGCTGCTGTAACCTTATCGATATCAGCATGCTTTGCACTGCCCTTTGAAGAATGTGAAAGGAGTGCAACCTTTGCGGGCTTACCAACAAGTGCCTCAAAGGACTTTGCGGAGCTTCCTGCAATTGCTGCAAGCTCTTCAGATGAAGGATTCTGAACAAGACCACAATCTGCGAATACGAATGTACCGTTCTCACCAAGCTCACAATCAGGAACAACCATTACGAAGAAAGCTGATACAAGCTTTGTTCCGGGAGCTGTCTTTAAGATCTGAAGGCAAGGACGAAGTGTGTTTGCTGTAGAGTGGCAAGCACCTGAAACAACGCCGTCAGCATCTCCCATCTTAACCATCATAACAGCAAATGTTGTGTAGTCTGTTGTAAGGCTCTCATAAGCCTTCTCGGGAGTCATACCCTTAGCCTGACGAAGCTCAACAAGCTTGTCAACATAGCTCTGTAATTTATCTGTCTTCTTAGGATCGATGCGAACTGCCTTAGAAATGTCAAGGCCTTCTGCTGTCTTGTCGATTTCCTCATCGGAACCAACGAGAACGATGTTAGCATTGCCTTCTGCAAGTGTGATGGCAGCTGCTTCCATAACTCTTCTGTCTTCTGTTTCAGGCAGAACGATGGTCTTAATGTCCTGTCTTGCTCTTGCTTTAATGTCGTTAATAAAGCTCATTTTATTTCTCCTTCCGTTAACGCAATGTAGTTTGCGCATTTGGAGTTATTATAGTATAATCTTATTCAAATAACAAGAGGGAAACGATAATGAAGTCAGCAGCAATTATAGCAGAATTTAATCCGTTTCATAACGGACACAAATATCTGATAGACACCATAAAAAATGAATATGATGTGGACTTTCTTGCCGTATTTATGAGCGGTGATTTCGTGCAACGTGGTGAACCTGCAATTTTTGATAAGTACACTCGTGCTGCTCTTGCTTTAGCCGGTGGAGCTGATGTTGTTTTTGAGCTTCCTGCCGTGTATGCCACATCTTCTGCTCCCGATTTTGCTTATGGCGGAGTAATTCTTTCGGACGCCCTTAATTGTATCGACTATCTTGCCTTTGGCAGTGAATGTGGTGATATAGAATCACTGAAGGCAACTGCTGAATTGTTAAATAATGAACCCGATGATTTTAAGGCAATGCTTATAAACGGTCAAAAAGATGGTAAATCCTACGCTCTCGCACTATCTGATGCTTTGGAAGCCTATTGCGGCTCTTCTGTGTTAAAATCTCCAAATAACATTTTGGGTGTTGAATATATCAAATCCTTGCTTAAGCTTAACAGCAAGCTGTCTCCTATTACCATTACCCGTTATGGAGTAAGCCACGATTCCGTCGAAACATTTACCGATCCATCAAACGGTCACACCTATGAATCAGCATCTCTCATAAGAAAAAGGATTCACGAATCTGCTGATAAAAATAAGGATTTTCCCATGTTTTACGAGGATTTTGCCCTGCCCCTTTTCAGTTCCTTAAGAAGCATTTCCAAAGAAAACCTTTCTCGGGTGCTCGGAGCTGATGCAGACATGGCAAACCGCATTCTTTCCGCATCGCTGACAAGTTCATCTCTTTCGGAACTGATTGAAAACAGTGCTCATAAGCAGATTACAAGGGCCTCCATAAGCCGGGTTCTTATCCATCTTCTCCTTGATATTTTCGAGCAGGATAAGTCAGAGCCGTCTTATGTAAGACTTTTAGCTATGAAAAAAAGTGCCTCTCCCTTTATGAAACAGGCACAACGCAATTCAGCAATTCCCATTGTTACAAAAGCTGCAGACTTTGGCATATATGACAACCAGCTGTTCATGAAAGACCTTTTTGCCGCCGATTTATATAGCAGAGCCCGCTCGCTTAAGTATAATATTCCATTTACACCGGACATAAAAAAACCGCCGATCATTCAATAATCGGCGGTTTAATATTTATCAGTCAATATTTCTCAAGAAGGAATCAGGATTAACTGCGAAATCATCGTCTTCGCCGTCTCCTTCTGCTGCTCCGTCAGCTGTGAAGCTATAATCTGTGGGAGCTTCTGCTGCTGCGTCATCACCATATTCATCATAATCGGGATCAACCTGCTCATCAAGTTCCTTGCGGTTCTGAATAACCATATCAAGGTTCTCAAAAAGAGCCTCCAAAAGCTGATCTGACTTTGCCTTTGTCTCATTGTATGAGTTCTGAAGCAATGCCTCAATCTGTGCAAGCATCTCTCTTGTATAGTCGAAAGCACCCTCACGGATTGTTTCTGCCTGGTAGTTAGCTGTAGCTACTGTCTCCTCAGCCTGTGCATTTGCACGTGAGATGTACTCATTTGCCTGGAGATAAGCCTGACGCATGATTTCTGAATCCTTAACCATAGTCTCGGCCTTGAACTGAGCATCCTCTATGATTTTCTGAGCCTTTGCCTCTGCCTCTCTGATAATCTCGTCTCTTCTCTCAAGAAGCTTGTTGCAACGATTGATTTCATCCGGAATCTTTAACTTCATTTCATCAAGGAGATCGTAAATCTGCTCCTTAACAACGATAACTGATGTATTGCTGAATCCCTTCGGCTTACATGACTCAATAAACTCGTATAATTCCTCGATAGACTGCTCAATTCTTTTAGAACTCATCTTATAACCTCCCTGATTTCCCTACGGAACCCTCTTATTTATATTTATCAATAATGTCCTGTTCTATACATTCAGGCACAAATGATGAAATGTCACCGCCATAGGATGCAATTTCTCTTACAAGAGAAGAGCTTACAAATGAGAACTCAACACTTGTGGTGAGAAATACAGTATCCACATCCGGATTCATTTTATGATTGGTATGAGCAAGCTGAATTTCATATTCGAAGTCAGTAACTGCTCTGAGACCTCTCACAAGAAAATCCGCATTTTCTTCCTTTGCAAAGTCCACAAGAAGACCGTCAAAGGACTTTATTGTAACGTTCGGCATATCCTTCGTTACACGCTTTAATAACTCCACTCTTTCATCGAAAGAGAAAAGAGCTTTCTTTGAGCTGTTGATAAGTACTCCTACCACCAGTTCGTCAGCCAGTTTGGACGCTCTCTTGATAATGTCAAGATGTCCAAGTGTAACGGGATCAAAACTGCCGGGATAAATTCCCTTTTTCATCTATTCTGTTCCTTTCGGACGTATAAATACGTGTTTATTGTTCAGATAACCCTTTTCCTTATAGCACTCAAATCCCAACTCAGAAAGATAGGAAAATTCCGTTTCCTTAGAAGCTTCCACAACAATAATTGTATCCTCTGTAACAAGCGAAGAACCCGAAAGGCGGTTCAGAACCTGCTTTTCCAGTTCCTTGTTGTACGGAGGGTCCATAAAGATAATATCAAAACTTCTCTTCTCTGTTTCCAGAATACCTAAAGCAGAAATCGCATCTCTTGCAACTATTCTCGCTTCTTCGGTAAGTCCCGTGGTTTTAAGATTGTCCTTAATGCATTCCAACGATTCTTTTGCATTTTCCACAAAGACAACGTACTCGGCTCCTCGGCTCAGTGCCTCAATTCCGATAGCTCCGGTGCCTGAGAACAGGTCCAGAAAAGAACATTGTACAAGGTTCGGATTAAGGACATTAAACAAAGTTTCCTTCGTGCGATCCGTTGTGGGACGCACAGCATCTCCTTTAACCGCCCTGAGAACCAAATGTCGTTTTTTTCCCGCAATTACTCTCATATCAACTTTCCTGTTATTCTATAATATTTAATTTGAAAACACAAGATGGAAAGACGTACTAATTACTCTTTTTAATAATCTTGTTTATCTGAGCAAAATCCTTCAGTGCCTTTTTTCCGATTTTGAAAATCTTTTTCATGTTAATGGAATTCACACCGCCCTGACGAGGTCTGAAGGTAATCGGAATAAACTTTACTTTGTAATTTTTCTTTACAAAGAGAACGGAAATTATGACATTGGAAAGATTATAATCCTTCGGAACATTTACTATTTCCTTTTTAAGCGTTTCCGCCTTCATAAGTCTGAACGGAGTATTGGCATCGGTAACAGTCACGTGGAAGCAAAGTCTGCATACAAGCTTAAGTGTTTTTGTCACAAACACTCTTGATGCTCCGTCCTGGCGGCCCTTTCTGTGTCCGATAACCATATCGTATTCATCACGAAGTTTCCAGAACTCATCAAATTCAGCCGGCAGTGTCTGGCCGTCGGAGTCAGTCTGGAAAATGTAGTCTGCACCCTCATTTATTGCATAATTATAGCCATAAAGAATCGTCGCTCCATGACCTCCGTTAGGCTTTGTAAGTGCTGTCATCTGCGGTCTGTCTTTTGCGAGTCCTGTCAGTATTTCATAAGTATCATCCTTGCTTCCGTCATTAACAATCACAAGACGTGAATCCTGACCATATTTTTCCACAACCGGATACCAGTCATTAACTACATTTTCAATATTGTCTCTTTCGTTATATGCCGGTATTACAATATATAGTTTATCCATTTTGTCCCCCCTAGTATATATGCTTTCTTGTGTCAAAAATTCTTATGGACCAGTCCATGGCACCGGCCTCTTTAAGTTCCCTGCTTACGACCTCGCCATATGTGTACACTTCCTCAAATGTGTTTTCCAGAAGTGTTTCATTAAAATCGTAGTACTGGCACTCTCTCATTCCAACGTTTACGATAATATAATCAATTCCCAGTTTCTTAGCATAGTAAGCCAGCTCATTAGGTTCGGTTGAACTCATCATTTCAATAAGCTGTTCTTTTCTGCCATTAGTATCGTATCCTGCGGACCATGTGCAGTATTCATATGCAAAATACCCCATAATTCCGCCAAGCGTCTGTTCTGAAATTGCATAATCATCCGCAAGAACTATTTCGTGAGCATCAACATTTTCTTTAAGCCAAAGTGTTACTTCGCTGTTCTGGTCGAATCTCATATAGTTCATGTCTTCTTTGTACTGTATAAACAGTTCCGTAATTCCTGTCGCGGTAAGTACAAAGCAGAGAACGATGGCAGTCACCAATTTTATAACATCCCTCTGTCTTATCAATGATGCCACAAAATGAGCGGTAAACATTGATGTAAGCATAAGTGACATTATTATCCACTTATGGTTTACGCCTATATCAGGTGTAAGTGAAAGGAAAAAGCTGAGTACAAAGGGTACAAAGAATACCCAAAGCATATATCGCTGGATTCCCTTTGTTTTCAGCATTCCAAATACTGCCAGCAAAAGTGTAATGCCTGTAAGAAGAACCACATATCTTAATACGCCGAAAACCGTTCTGTTTTCTGCAATAAATCCAAAGAAATAGCTGGGGCTTACAGCCGATCCGGTAATAAACATTTTCGACTGAAGAACGGACATTCCCACCGCAATTCCCGCAGTAATCAGATAGTCAAGTCTGAAACATGAAAATGCTGCCATAAAGAAAAGCATTGAAAGACATGCTATAAGTGCAGATCCGTGCCAGAATGCCAGTGCTCCGAGGAACAGGCCGCATCCTACTGCAAGCTTCCAGTCTCTGATGGCAAAGGAATCTTTGGAGAAAAAGCACGCTTTGAACTTGTTTTCCTGTGTCTCCGAAAGTTTTCTTCCCATTTCGGTAAGATACGGAAGAAATATAATCAGAGCCAACAGTAATGCGGTAATTCCAAAAGCCAGATGACGCTGATTGCTGAATACTCTCGTGCACCAGAAGCCCCATCCTTCGTGATAGTCTGAATATGTAAAATATGACTTATTTTCCCAAAGGGCCTTTAATGCATTTCCGCTCCTGTCATTGGCAAGGAAGGTAAATACGGAAGGTGAACTTCTGAAGGTAAAGAAAAGTGCTCCGAGACAAGCTGTGAGCTTACTTTTAAGCACATTGCATGTAAGCACAAAAAGAAGAAGATATGTGCTGAATAAGCTTAATATACTGGGGATGTTAAAAGCGTAGTCAATACGAAGTCCGAGATACTCAAGGTTACCCACAAGAAACTCATGCATAAAGTGGTACTTAATATCCTCGCCGGCAAAGTATGTATATCCTGTAGGATAGTTGTTGCTGTATGAAAAGGATCTTATCATGCTGAGATGTGCACCAAAATCACCCCATACTGAGTATCCGACGCACATATTGTTGTCCTTATCAACATAAAACGATTTGAACATGACAGCCACGCAAAAAGCCAGCACAATCAGTGCAAATACCCAATATACGTTACTGTCCGACTTCCAGCTGTTCTTGATGTTTTTAAGTAATTCTTCTTTATTCTTCTTCCTGATATCAAAATAGTAATATACAGCACAAAGAATGATAACCATTGGCATTACTATTGCGTTTGCAGGTGTAAGCGGAGTTTTTTTCTGTCCGAAGCCATATGCCACAAAGTAAGTAATCCAGGTTACAAAAAGAGTTCCCGTAAGATACCATGCCGGAAAGAGCACAAAAACTTCAGGAAGATTTATCTCTCCCTGATTTCTTTTTATATGAGCCGACGATTTCAGCTTTGGCAGAAAAAAGCCGCAGAAAACCGAGCCCGCCAGTATACATGTCAGTATGTAAAGAACTCCTATCATAGTCCCCCCAAGCAGACGGCTAATTATTTCGTCTGGAAATAATGTAACGTGGTCTGCCTTTTATTTCATGATAAATTCTTTCAAGATATAATCCGATTATGCCAAGAGCAACCATGATTATACTTCCTATAAACAACAACAGCAAAATGACTGTCGTAAAGCCTTCAAGAGCATTCCCAAGCAAGTATCTGACAAGAGTCTGAATTCCCAGAACAATTGAGCCTATGAACATAATAAAGCCGAGCCAGATAATAAGCTTTAAGGGTGCGGATGCATAGCTGGTTATGGAAGTGATTGCCAGATTCAAAAGGCGTTTGAAGGACCATTTTGAAGAGCCCTCCACTCTGTCCTGAACTTCGAAGGGAACTTTCCTTCTTTCAAATCCCACCCATGCGGACATACCTCTGAAAAAGGTGATTTTTTCAGGCATGGACAGCATCGCTTCAACGACGTTCCTGTCAAGCAGCTTAAAGTCCGATGCATTAAGCAAGTCAATCTCTGTAAGTCTGTAAAGAAGCTTGTAGAAGCCGTTGGCACATAATCTGTGGAAGGCACTTTCCTTTCCTCTGTCTGCCTTTACGCCCTCTACTACGTCCACGTCCTCATCACGCCAGATTCTGACAAATTCAGGAATCAGTTCGGGCGGATGCTGAAGGTCCGAATCAAGTACAACAATAGCTTCACCTGTGCTTTCGGTAAGTCCTGCACAAAGTGCTGCCTCTTTGCCAAAATTTCTGCTCAGGCGAACGCTCTTTATCTTCTCGTCCCTTTTTGAAAGCTCGGTAAGTTTTTCCCATGATGAATCCTTTGATCCATCATCAACAAGTACAAATTCGTAATTAATTTTATTGTCAACAAGTATCTTTTTAACTGTTTCCACAGAGGTAATAATGTGCTTCTCCTCGTTATAAACGGGCATTACCACCGATACCAGACTGTCTGTGTTTCTCACCACGAAATATCCTCTATCTTAAGGCGAGTGAGTTCTTCCATGGAAAATACTTCCTCCATAACAACTCTGTTCGCCTGATTTACAAGCATTGCTTCAAACAAATTCCTTATGCCTCTGGCATTACCGAATTCGCCCTTTTCTTTTTCTGTCATACATCCCAGATACTCAAACAAAGCGGTTCTGACGCCTTCATCACACACAAATCCGTTTTTGTCTGCCATTCCCTTAAAGATTTCACAAAGTTCCTCGTCAGAATAGTCAGGGAATGTGATAAACCTGTTGAATCTCGAAACCAATCCTGTATTAGCCTTCAGGAATTCTTTCATTTCTTCCGTATAGCCCGCTACAATTACCACCAGATCATTTCTGTGGTCTTCCATAAGCTTTACGAGGGTATCAAGTGCCTCTTTACCAAAGTCATTGCCTGAAGATGAATTAAGGGCATAAGCCTCATCTATAAAGAGTACTCCGCCAAGACTTTCCTCAACAACGTCCTTCACCTTAAGTGCAGTCTGTCCCACATATCCGGCTACCAGTCCGGAACGGTCCGTTTCAGTAACAGTTCCTTTACTGAGTATCCCCAGTTCTCGATAAACCTGTCCCACAATTCGTGCCACTGTCGTCTTACCGGTTCCGGGACTGCCCGTGAACACCATATGATACGACATTTCGATTTCCGGGAGCTTATATTGTGCACGCATTTTTCGAACCTTGATAAGATTAATCAAGGATCTGATTTCCGTTTTAACATCTGAAAGGCCCACAAGTGAATTCAGTTCTTCAAGAAGCTCGTTAAGCTTATCATCATGAATCTGTCCGATTATCTGCTCTTCTTTGTCAGCCTGAACCTTTTTCTTTGGATCCACTTCTGTAATTTCGGGCTTTACATATTCGTTCTTTGTAATGGGACTTATAACGTGTTCAGAAAGTCTCTTGCCCCGTCTCTCTCTGTAATCTTCAAAAACCTCCGCAGATGCAACGGGTTTAAGTGATTCTTTGGAATAATTCAGGTGACGTATTTTGTACTCTTCAAAGTCACCGTTGGATTCTTCTATTGACTCCGCACTTGAAATGAGATCTCCGTAGCACAGCTTTTTGAAAATGTATTTGCTGTCAACACTTTGTCCCTTATTCTTTTCATTAGCCAGAAAAACACTTACTTTATCAAAATATATACCAAGGTATTTTGTTGCTTCCTTCTGGCGATGGTTGTCAAGATAGCTCAAAGAAAGCATGATATTTACAAGGGCATCAAAGAAAAGAGCCGCATAGCCCGATCCTTTTTCCATATCTCTCAGAGAAAGAAGCTGAAATAATATTGGTGGATTCTTCTGGAATCGTTCAGCTTCCTCCGTAAGTTCCTTTTCGTTGCTCTCTTTTATAAGTTCGTCCGCAGTATCTGAAAGAGAGGCAATAAAAGCTTTCTCCTCTGCTGAAAGGCGATTGCAATAGGATGCAAAGCAGACGAGAATAGATTCCACATATATGTCAAGAATGCTTTCCGGTCCCATGCGTAACACGCGTTCTGCCGTCTCCCAGTACCCTTCATCACCTAAGAGTCTGCAAAATCTTTTAAGGAGTCCGTAATTATCCTTGGCTATTTTATACAGTTGTATATTGGTATATGATTTTTCAGGCATAAGTTTATTCCTTAAGTTTAAATAGTAGCATAATTCTCAAGAAATTTAAACACTTCTTTTGCCGAACTTTCATAAAGCTTTCTCATCACCTCATCAGCCTCTTTATCTGTAAGTTCATGAGCCGCTTCATAGGCTTTGGTAAGCACATCAGAGTCATTATATATATCACCGATTTTAAAGTATAATTCTCCGCTCTGACGTATTCCGAAGAGGTCTCCGGGGCCTCTGAGTTTCAAGTCCTCATTGGCTATATAAAAGCCGTCATTGGATGTCTTTAATATGTTAAGTCTTTCAAGGGCATCATCGCTCTTGTTTCCATACATAAAAATGCAGTATGACTGGTATGCACCACGTCCTACTCGTCCTCTCAGCTGATGCAGCTGTGCCAGTCCGAATCGGTCCGCGTTTTCAATCATCATTACTGTTGCGTTTGGCACATTGACGCCAACTTCTACAACTGTAGTGGAGACAAGTATGTCAATTTCACCGGTAGAAAACTTATGCATGATGATATTTTTTTCCGTGGGTTTCATCTTCCCATGAAGCATCCCGACCCTTATCTCATCACCAAAGGTTTCCTGTAAACGAGCAGAATAATCTGTGACATTTTCGCCGTCGCTTTCCTCTGTCTCATCCACCATCGGACATATTACATAGCATTGCCTGCCCTGCTTAACCTGCTCAGCCATAAACTTGTAAGCAGTAGGACGATACTCCGGTCCCACAACACAGTTCTTTATAGCGAGACGATCCGCCGGAAGTTCCTTTACAAGAGAAATGTCCATGTCTCCATAAAGCATCATTGCCAATGTTCTCGGAATCGGAGTTGCACTCATAACAAGAATATGAGGATTCATCCCCTTTTTCCCAAGCTTCTCTCTTTGCTTCACACCAAAGCGGTGCTGCTCATCCGTAATGCAAAGAGCAAGATTATCAAACTCCAGCTTTTCCTGAAAAAGTGTATGAGTTCCGATAATAATATCTGCCTCATGAGCAGCAATTCGGGCATAGGCCTCTTTTTTTTCTTTCGCTGTCATTGAGCCTGTCAGCAATTCGCATTTAAGGCCGTAACGCTTAAAAACACCATACATAGAGCTGTAATGCTGCTCGGCAAGCACCTCGGTAGGTGCCATTATTGCTGCCTGATAACCATTAGAGGCACATAAAAGCATGGCCAGAACCGCAATAATAGTTTTTCCTGAGCCAACGTCTCCCTGAACAAGTCGTGCCATTACATTTCCGGAAGTCATATCCTTTTTGATATTTTCAAACGCCTCCAGCTGACCTTTGGTAAGCTTAAAGGGCAACTCTCCCATAAGCTTCTCACACATGCCATTATCAGTAATCACCGCTTCACTTTTGGCACACTCTCTGCCCTTCGACATTGCTCTTAAAAATACGCCAAATAGGAAGAATTCCTCAAAAACAAGGCTTCTCCTTGCTTCCAGCATAGTTTCCTCCGACTTTGGAAAATGAATTTCCTGCAGAGCATGCTTTTTCTTTAGAACATCATACTTTTTTCTCGTTGCTGATGGCAGATATTCCGGAAAATCCTCCGCCAGTACAAGAGCCTGTTTCATTGCTTTTGTTATGGCATTATTGGTTAAGCCCTTTGTAAGAGAATACACGGGCTGGAGACTGTTCTGAAGCTTAAAATAGTCTTCCCTTCTATATATCTTCGCCTGTTCTACAGACAGTTTTTTTCCTTTTTGAACTACTTTTCCCCTGAAAATATAGTGATATCCCGCTTTCAGCTCATACTTAACATAAGGCTGATTAAACCACACCAGCTCAACCTCGCCGGTCGGATCATTAGCCTTACAGGTTATCACCTTTATTCTGGACTTTGTGCCATTATCCTTTACATTGGATACACAAGCACAAATAACGCAGGTTTCACCGTCTCTCACGGTGTTTATGTCCTGCGGAAGCTTATAATCTTCATATCTTACGGGATAATAAGTCATCAGCTCACCGACACTGTTTACCGAAACCTTGGCAAACAGTTCCTGAAGCTTATCTCCTATTCCCTTTATTGTTTTTACCGAATCGTTTAGTTGCATGGCAAAAATAAAAAACCGAACGAGGAACCGCCCCCGTTCGGTTTGATGAGTACTATTCTACTGAAATAATGTAATAATAGATAGGCTGATTTCCCTGGTGAACTTCAATCTCAATGTCGGGGTATTCCTCGGAAAGAACCTTTGAAAGCTCATTTGCTTTATCTTCATTAATGTCTTCGCCGTAGTAAACTGTAACAAATGTTGAATTATCATCAATCATCTGCTTAGCCAACTCAGCAGTAACCTCATTAATGTCTGTGCCTACCGCTTTAATTGTCTTGTCATCAAGACCCATAATGTCGTTCTGACGAATGTCGAAACCATCGATACTCGTATCTCTTACGGCGTATGTGACCTGACCTGTCTTTACTGTGCCGAGAGCCTCTGTCATGCCCTCTGTGTTCTCTTCAGGAGAATTATCATAAAGATAATTAATCATTGCTGTAATGCCCTGAGGAACTGACTTGGAAGGAATAACGATTACGTTTTTATCCTCAATAAGGTACTTTGACTGCTCAGCAGCAAGAATAATATTCTTGTTGTTGGGGAAAATGTAGACATTATCTGCATTTACCTTCTCAATTGCATCTACAAAGTCCTCAGTGCTGGGATTCATTGTCTGGCCGCCTTCGATAATTCGGTCAACACCAAGTCCTGTAAGGATTTCATTAATTCCGCTTCCCACCGAAACAGCAATAAAGCCATCTTTCTTTCTGGGTGCAGCAGGTTCTTCCTCTTTCTTGGGAGCTTCTGCAGGTGCCACAGCCTCTTCAGCCTTCTTCTCACCGCTTAATACTTCACTTACGCCCTGGAATACACGCTCGTTATGTTCCTCACGCATATTGTCGATCTTCATGCTTGTAAGCTGACCGTATTTAATAGCTCTTGTAAATGCAGCGCCGGGATCATTTGTGTGAACATGAACCTTGCAAAGGCCATCATCGGCAACAAGAACAATAGAATCACCTATAGACTCAAGGAATGCCTTGAAACTAAGTTCCTCGCTCTCAGGGAATTCCTTATCAAGCATAATGATGAATTCAGTACAATAACCAAACTTAATGTCAGCTGTTGAAATATCATCAGAAGCAGCACCTTTCTTTACGGGAGCTGCGTTACCTGTTGCAGGAGCTGCAGTTTCGAACTCGATTGCCTCGCCATTAAGCGCCTTTACAGCACCCTGAAGCACTACGAGAAGCCCCTGTCCGCCTGAATCGACAACACCTGCTTCTTTAAGTACAGGAAGAAGTTCGGGAGTGTAGTCAAGGACCTCCTGCATATGAGTAAGAACTTCGTTACAGAATGTCTCAAGATTTGCACCATTATCTGCAAGTTCTCTTGCCTTTTCTGCTCCGCCTCTTGCAACTGTAAGAATTGTGCCTTCCTTAGGCTTCATAACAGCCTTGTATGCAGTCTCTACAGCTCTTTCAAAAGCATTTGCAAGAACGTCTACTGTAAGCTCATCGTGCTCTGCAATTGATTTTGTAAAGCCACGAAGAAGCTGTGAAAGAATAACTCCTGAATTTCCTCTTGCACCACGAAGGGAGCCGGAAGAAATAGCTTTTGCAAGCTCAGCCATCTTAGGATTGTTTAAAGCTGCAACATCCTTTGCGGCGGACATGATTGTAAGAGTCATGTTCGTACCCGTATCTCCGTCAGGAACGGGGAATACGTTCAATTCATTAATTATTTCCTTTTGTGCTTCAATGCTTTTTGCTCCTGAAAGAAATGCTTTCTGAAGCATAACAGCATTAATTGTGTTCTCCAATTTTTTATCCTCCTTAGGATCGGCTTAATCTTTGATCAGTCGATGGCTCTTACGCCCTCAACAAGAACGTTGATTTTCTCGACCTTAAGGCCGGAAAACTCTTCTACCTTATATCTGACATCGCTTATAAGATTGCTGGCAACAGCAGAGATGCTCACACCATATGAAACAATGATGTGAAGATCAATCGTAATAAGATTGTCCTGTGAAATTGTAACGCCAACTCCCTGGGTGAGATTCTCACGCTTAAGAAGCTTCGCAATACCGTCCTTCATGTTGATGACAGCCATGCCGACAATACCAAAGCATTCTACTGCGGCTGAGCCTGCATACTTAGCAATAACTTCGCTGTCGATGCATACGTTACCAAGTTCGGAAGCAATTGTGCCTGCGTTTGCATTCATAGACATACCCTCCTATAATTCTTTTTAAAAAAACATACATCAAACATTATACCAAACCAATATGAAAAAATAAAGAAGATTTTGTTAATAGATTATCAAAAACCTGTTACTTCGTGCTTAAATATATACGAAAAAAGAGCGCCAACACTCATGACGCTCTTTGCTTGTTTCGATTATTAATTTTGCTTAGGCACGCTCTACAGCGCCGGATCTGAGGCAGGAAGTACATACGTACATCTTCTTATTGCCCTGAGGAGTCTTTACGCGAACTGACTTCACGTTGGACTTCCACATCTTGTTTTCTCTTGCAGATACATGGCTTCTGGAGAAGCTAAGCTGCTTTCCAAACAGACCGCCCTTTTGACAAATTGCACATTTAGCCATCGAATTGCACCTCCTTATTTATTAAGGTCCTTACTAACAGTTATAAAATTACTTTCTTAAGCCAAGCTTCTCGATGAGTGCACGATAGCCCTCAATGTCTGTCTTCTTAAGGTACTCAAGAAGACCACGTCTCTGACCAACCATCTTAAGAAGACCACGTCTTGAGTGGAAATCCTTCTGGTTGTTCTTGAGATGAGCTGTAAGCTCGTTGATACGCTCTGTAAGAAGAGCGATCTGAACCTCAGGTGAACCTGTGTCATTAGCTGTTCTGCCGTATGCAGCAATGATTTCAGCTTTCTTTTCCTTTGTAATCATGTTTTATCCTCCTTTACAAGTATCGATATCGCCTTTGACCAAGAGACGGTTGGAGTGTATTCCGTGCTCTGAGCCGAGGCCGCTTATTTTTTGCCCGATCGGTATTTTTCTTCACAGGCTGATATACTATACCATATCATTAATTGTTTGTAAACTTATTTTTTAATTTTTTCAAAAGCATGTATAAAAAGACCACTTCTGAGCTTCGGCTCGAACCATGTTGATTTGGGTGGCATAAGCAATCCTGCGTCTGCTACGTCAAAAAGCTCTGTTATAGATGTG
This sequence comes from Lachnospiraceae bacterium, assembly GCA_024403375.1. Taxonomy (GTDB): domain Bacteria; phylum Bacillota; class Clostridia; order Lachnospirales; family Lachnospiraceae; genus RGIG3528. Next base: position 14,982 of record JAKSRZ010000009.1, on the reverse strand, counting down.
GGATACATAGAAAATGCAACCTTCATATCTGAATTCACTCTTCTTTCCAGTTCTGAAAGACCTCTTATGCCTCCCACAAAGTCGATTCTCTTATCGGTCTTAGGGTCCTGAATTCCAAGTACCGGTCCCAAAAGTCTGTCCTGAAGAATAGAAACATCAAGGCTGGCCACCGGATCCTTTTCGTCGTAAATCCCCTTCTTGGCACTAAGTCTGTACCATTTTCCTTCAAGGAACATTCCGAATTCACACTTTTCCTTGGGGCTCACAGCCTCCTCACAGGGTGTGGACACCTCAAAGTACTTCGCAATTTCTGCCATAAACTGTTCTGTGGTTTTACCATTCAGGTCCTTAACCACACGATTATAGTCCATTATTTTCAGCTCATTTTCTGGGAATGCCACATTCAGGAAGTAGTTGTATTCTGCCTCCGGGTTAAATGTGCCGTCGGAAGCTTTGTCCTCTTCTCTTCTTTTTAATCCCACCTTTACAGCTGATGCTGCTCTATGATGTCCATCTGCAATATAAATGTGATTAATTTTTTCAAATGCCGTTCTTATAGCCGTAATATCTGATTCTCCGTCAATAACCCACACTCTGTGAGTTATTCCGTCCTCGCTTATGAATGACACCTCGGGAGCACTTGCTTTTATTTTATTTACTACAGACTCTATTTCCTCATTTTTTCTGTACGCAAGGAAAATGGGGCCTGTCTGTGCAGAGCAAGCGTCAACATGATTGATTCTGTCCAGTTCCTTATCTGCTCTTGTATTTTCATGTTTCTTAATAACTCCGCATAAATAATCATCAATCGAAGCACAGGATACAAGTCCGGTCTGACTTCTGCCATTCATGGTAAGCTCATAGATGTAGTAGCATTCTTTTTCATCCTGAAGATATGTGCCGTTTTCTATCTGCTCGGAAAGCATATCTGCTGCTTTCTTATATACTTCAGGTGCGTACATATCATAATCTTCCGCGAACTGTGACTCAGGTCTGTCAATATTCAGAAAGGACAGGGGTTCTGAAAGTGCTGCCGCTCTTGCTTCAGCTCTGTTATATACATCGTACGGCAGTGCTGCCACCTTGCGGGCAAGGTCTTTTTCAGGTCTTATCGCTCTAAAAGGTTTAAGTATTGCCATATCAGTCTCCTTATTTTATCTGATTCTTTTGCAGACAACGGCAAGTCTTCCGTTATCACAGACTTTACCGGTTTCGTCGGTGTCATGACAGGTTGAAAGAGTTAAAAATTCATCACCATATTGGGCATCAAAGTCATTTTTTATCTCATTCTTTTCTTTTATGTTTTCCATCCAGTAATTGAACTTTGCCTCATTCTCCGCATCGAAGAAATAGTAATATCTGAAGGCTGACTCATTCTGATTGAAAACATGAGATCTGAACACCGATACCACCTCATATGTTCGTTCCTCATAGGCAGCGTTAAAGCTTATGATTTTGTGTTTCTCATAAAAATCCTGTTCCAGATATTTGTAGAGAGTTCCGAACATTTTTCCTGAGTATTGATGGTGTCCGAAAATCAGTATATTGGTAGTAGGTCTGACTCCGTCTTCGTAGTCATTATAGGCATAACCCACTCCCGGTTCACATTGTGGCAAAGAATATAATGTGCCGTTTTTGTTGCTGCTTCCGTCAAACCAATGCTTAAGATAATAGGTTTTGTCCTCTGCTTTTTCCATTACCACAGGGTAGTCAATTACCGTATCCTCTATTTTCAGCCATCCTATGTAGTCGGGGTTTATATCATAAAGCCCCTTTCCCTCTGCCGTCATTACAAGCCCTGTTGGTACAGGCGTGGGGGTAATTACCGGTGCGGCCGTGACTGTAACTTCTGCCACAATTTCCGATACATCGTTTTTGGCATTGTTATCGGAAACTTCGTTAACTGCCTCTGTAATCGTTGGTAACGGAGTTACAATATCCTTGTTTTCAGGAACCGGTGTCAGAGTAACAATAGCCGGTTGAGGAGTCAGCTCGCTGTTCTTAATTATTTCCTCTTTAAGAGCTTTAAGGTCATTTACGCTGCTTTGAACCCGCTTCATTTCCTGAAAATACAGGAGAAGATAGACTGCAAGAGCCAACCCAACAATCACAGTAACTACAATAGCAATTGTATGGGGAATGTTCTCCTTTGCCTTAGCAAATATTTTGTTAAAAATATTGTCTTTCTTTTCTTTCATTTACTACTCATAAATCGGCTTTTTGAACCACTTGACGCTGGGCGAATATCTGAACATAACTTTGGCCGTAATGTCATCCTTTGTTATGTACTTGTTTGTCCAGAATCTGGCATCTCCGGAATGGTTTCTGTTATCTCCCATACAGAAATAACAGCCGTCCGGTACCTCGTATGTTCCGGCACCGAAATTCAGCATTTCTTCTTTGAGATAGTCTTCTTTAAGAATAGTTCCGTTAATATAAACAGCACCATCTTTTACTTCCACGGTTTCGCCCGGAAGTCCTATTACTCTCTTAACGTAATAATCCCTCGGTACTCCGTATGACGGCTGCCAGTCGGGCTGCGGGAATATTACAATATCCCCCCTGTCCACGTTTTTGAAAAGGCGATTACCGATAAGCTTATCCTCTTCCATTATTGTGTCGTTCATAGATCCTGTAGGAACTACTGCTTTGAAAATGACATAATTTGTAAGGAAAAGTGCAATGGCAACTGCGGCAACAATAATAACCGCCCAGCTGACCGTTTCCTTCAGGACATATTTTGCCTTATCAACAGGCATTTCTTTCTTGTTTTCTTCCATTGATTACCTCTGTAAATTAAAGCTCTGCAGGACCGTCTCCGATATCCACAACGTAGAAGTCAGCAGCATAGCCGATTTTCTCAAGGTATGCGTCTCCGACACTCTTTATAAATGCATCAACGCACTCTTCCTTAACGATGCTTACTGTACATCCGCCAAAGCCTGCACCTGTCATTCTTGAGCCGATAACGCCTTCTGCCTTCCAGGAGTTCTCCACAAGCGTATCAAGCTCAATACCTGTAACTTCATAATCGTCTCTGAGAGAAACGTGAGAAGCATTCATAAGCTTACCAAAGGTCTCAACATCATTGTTCTTAAGTGCAGCTACTGCATCAAGTGTACGAACATTTTCGTAAACCGCATGCTTTGCACGTCTTGTCTTTACTTCGTCTCCGATAACATCCTTAACTTCTTCAAACTCAGCTGTGGAAAGATCTCCGAGAGACTTGATATCCTTCTTTGTCTGAATGGATGCCAATGCACTTTCGCACTCACTTCTTCTTTCGTTATACTTGGAATCACCAAGACCACGCTTTTTGTTTGAGCATGCGATTACAATCTTTGCTCCTTCCAGTTTGATTGGTGCATATTCGTAATTCAAGGTTGCTGTATCAAGGAAAATCGCGTTATCTTTCTTTCCCATGGCAATCGCAAACTGGTCCATGATTCCGCAATTTACACCGATGAACTCATTTTCTGCTCTCTGTGAAAGAAGAGCCATATCAATGTTTGACATCTCAAATTCGAAAAGTTCTCTGCATACAAAGCATGTAAGAACTTCAAGGGAAGCTGATGAAGAAAGGCCTGATGAGTTGGGAATGTTACCAAACACAAGCATATCAATGCCCTCTGTTACCTTTTCCTCTTCTTCATTCAAAAGAGAAATTATGCCCATAGGATAATTTGCCCAATCGTACTCTTCTTTATCGTATTCGATTTCGCTTATATCAAAGTACTTGATTCCCTTATCTTCAAAGTTCATAGAATAGAGACGGCATGTATCCATTCCGTTTCTTCTTGCAACTGCATAGGTACCGATTGTAAGTGCACAAGGGAACACATGTCCGCCATTATAGTCTGTATGTTCACCAATAAGATTTACTCGTCCCGGTGCAAAGAAAACTCTTGCGTCCTCTGTTCCTCCAAATACTCTTTCAAACTCACTTAAAAGCTTTTCTTTCATGATTTCTGTCCTTTCAGAACTATTGATTCGTGCCCTGGCACGTTTTATACATATCCTTGAATTTTATCAAAATCAGCGTCAAAAGTAAAGGTTGTTATTATTGATGCTGGCGGTCGATTACTGATTCACTCTGACCTTTATAATCGGTCTTACTCCGCATAATCCGTCGGAATAAGAATAGTATCCTGTATACATTCCCGTTTCCACTGCATGTCCATATTCATTAACAAATGCAGCTGTCCCCGGCAGGCTTCCTTTGTTTTTCAGCCACCAGCAGCCAAAGCCATATTCTGAATAGCCGCTTGAGCCCCAGTCGGTACATTTTATTACGCTGTCAATGGGATTATAAGTATAAATTCCCTTTTTAAACGCATATTTGCTTGGTGCAGCATATCCGCACTTTTTAAGGAAGCTGTAGTTATTGGTTACGTCTGAAACAGAAGGCACCGAAACCTCGTCTCCGTATTCATCCTTTACAAGCATATCTCTTTCTGTGCTTGTAAAGGCACTCTTTACAAAGTCATTATTGAGCCACTTTCTTAAAGATGAATCATTCCAATTAACGTCCCTGTTTTCATCATCAAAGGATTGTTCGTCCAGAATATCCTTGGAAATCAATGTAAGCTCATTTCCCTGTTTATCAAGGACATACCACTTTATCTTTTCTTTTTCCGATCCGTTTATATAATAATTTCCAAGCTCCACCACTCCTCCTACGGGAGCGTTGACCATCTGATATTTGGTGTTATCAGGCATATAGAAGTCTACGGCATACGATGCGGGATACAGACTTTCTATACTGCCATCATAGTATTTCTTTTCATGGACATATCCTTCCGGATCGATTATTGCACTATCGGACAATTTGCAAAGTTGCTTGAGAATCCTGGATTTCGTGTTCTCATCCTCAGCGGGAGCCGTTACCCCTTCCTTCTGAACTCCGGGGATAATTCGTGCTTCAGACTTCACCGTTCCGTCAGCGCTCTTTTCCAGGCATACTTTAAGCAGCATAGTATCCTCGGTGTAGTAATCAAACCAGAAATCCCCAAGGCTGTAAAAAACAGGCTTGCCTTTATAATAGTCCACACCTTGAATAACGTGGCTGTGGCCTCCGACTACAATATCCGCTCCGGCATCTATATAGGTGGATGCCAATTCGTATTGGTCCGGTTCAAGTGCTGATGAATTTTCCTTTCCCCAATGCACAATAGCCACAACATAATCCGCGTTTTCCTTGGCTTTTTTCAAAGCCTTTAAGAATCTGTCGGAATCATAGCATAACAAGATGCCGGCAGAACTGTCCGTTGCCTCGGGAGTCTTCCTGTTCTTTTCTGCTTTTGAAGCCATGACATAAGCAACTCTTATGCCTTTCACGTCAAAATATATGGGTTCTTCTGCCTCTTTTATGTTCTTTCCGGCTCCGACATAAGAAATTCCGGCCTTCTTAAGAGTTTCCATTGTATCCAGAAGCGATTCTTCCCCGTAATCGTATACATGATTGTTGGCGAGGCCCGCTATATCAATGCCTAAGTCCTTATACATCTGAATTGTTGCGGGATCAGCCTTAAAGTTATAAAGCTTCCCTCCCAGCTTCTTAGTTGCATCTGTAAAAGGGAATTCGCTATTTACAAAGCAGAGGTCCGAGTTCTTCATTTCTGTCAGATACCCCGGCAGAATGCACTCGGCCGCATTGTAACCAACTGATGAATATGTAATATATGGGAAATAGTTGGAAGACAAGCATACATCCCCCGCAAATGTCAGAATCACCCGATTATCCGGCACCTGAGTCGGCACAGGAGTAGGGGTATCTTCCGTTTTTTCATACACTTCCCTTGTAGGTTCAGGGGTGATCTCAGTAGTTTCAACGGGGATCTGCACCGGTTTACCGTCATCGACATCAATCCTTACCGCCTGAGTCGGCATTGCCTCAGTTGACGGAGTCGGTTCACCAAGCAGATTTTCTCCATTAAGGCATCCTGTCATTCCAAGCAATATTATGGTTAAAAAAATATATATTAATACGTGTCCGATTCGTTTCATTTTTACCTCCAAAAGTACTTTTTCATATTAGCAAAACTCACTTATAAGTCAAGTAAAATCAGCATTCCGTCCCCGTCAGCACGTTGACAAAAAACTGATAGAGAACTATTATAAATCTTGATACTGGACTTATGTTTTATACTCGTAGAAAAATCATTTCGGATTCAGAATTCCCGGAGAAAAATCATGAACAAAATCGTTCAAAAAGCAACATTACACGGCACAGTCAATGTTCCGCCTTCAAAATCCTACGCTCACAGATACATTGTATGTGCCGCACTTGCAGACGGAACAAGTCATATTCACAATGTGGACTTCTGCCAGGACGTTCTCGCAACTCTTGATTGTATAAGTCTTCTTGGTGCAGAGTACTCTGTTTCCGGCACTACCCTTACCATTAAAGGCTGTGGCGGTCAAGTCTCCTCCAACACTTCTGTTGATCCGACCGTTTTCAAGTGCAGAGAATCAGCCACCACATTAAGGTATATGATTCCCATTTCACTAAGCCGTGAAAACAATGTTGAATTCCGTGGAACCGATCGTATTATCGAGCGTGGCATCATGGCCTATGAATGTGCTTTCCACTACTCAGATATAAGCTACAGACCTACAAAGACAAAGTTATGTATGAGCGGAGTCCTTAAATCAGGCTCCTACAGAATAAACGGCAGCCTTTCCGGTCAATATGTATCCGGTCTGTTGTTTGCCCTGCCTCTTCTTAAAGGGGACAGTCGCCTTACCATCATCCCTCCTTTTGGTAACAGCGGTTACCTGGATATGACATTGGAGGTTCTAAAGACCTTCGGCATAAGTATTCAAAGGACATCCGAAACCACCTTTTACATTAAGGGTGATCAGCGCTATACCCCCTGCGATGTCACAATCGAAGGTGACTGGTCCAATGCAGCTTTTTTCTGTGCCATGAATTATCTGAGTGAAAACAATGATGTTCATGTGCAGGGGCTGCATGACGCCAGTCTTCAGGATGATAAAATTATTGTAGACTACCTGGATGCAGTATCCAGCGGGGCCGCCATAATAAATCTTTCAGCGAATCCCGACCTTGCACCGATTCTTTTTTCCGTTGCCGCAGTAAGGGGCGGAAGCACCTTTACCGGAACAAAAGCCTTGAATTCAGGAAGTAACCATCGTGCAAAAGCCATGAAGGAAGAATTACGAAAATTCGGTGCTAAGTTGGACATAAATCCTAATTCCGTTGTAATTCATGATATGCCTCTTCACGCTCCCACTGTTGCTCTCGATGGACATGGCGATCATAGAATCGTTATGGCTCTGTCCGCACTCCTTTCTGTGTACGGTGGAGAAATCAGCGATGCTGAAGCAGTAAACAAAAGCTATCCCGGATTTTTTAAAGAAATAGAGCGAATAACAAAATAATATGAATATGCAATTTATCAGTAAGCTGCCTTCTCCTGAAGAGCTTATAAACGACCTTCCTCTTTCCGAGGAAGCAAAAAAACGTAAAAAAGAAAATGACAAAAAAATAAGAAGTGTTATTACCGGCCGTTCCGATAAGTTTCTTCTGATTATCGGCCCCTGTTCAGCCGACAGAGCCGATTCCGTCCTGGACTATTCAGAACGTCTGGCTCGCATTCAAGAAGAAGTTGATGACAAAATCATCATCATTCCAAGAGTCTACACTAACAAGCCCCGCACAACGGCTGAAGGTTATATGGGCATGGCAAGTCAGCCGGACCCATTGGATACACCTGATTTTATAAAAGGGCTTTACGCCTCCAGGAAGCTGCATCTGGATGTTATCGAAAAGACCGGACTTCCTACTTCAGACGAATTGCTTTACCCTGAATTTCACCTATATTTGTCAGACCTCCTCTCCTATGTGGCTGTCGGTGCCCGTTCTGTAGAGAACCAGCAGCACCGCCTTTATGCCAGTGGAATTGATGTTCCGGTTGGACTGAAGAATCCTACAAGCGGTGATATTTCCGTTCTTATGAATTCCCTTAAAGCTGCTCAGACACCTCACATATTCACCTTCGGTGGCTGGGAGGTTCTTAGTAAAGGAAATCCATTTGCTCATGCTATTCTTCGTGGACACGTTAATAAGCAGGGGCAGCATCTCTCAAATTACAGTAAGGATGATATTTCAGGGCTTCTTAAAATGTACGAGGAACGCGGACTGTTAAATCCTACTGTTGTTATTGACACCAACCACTCAAATTCAGGAAAGAATCCGTTTAAGCAATGTGATATTGCTTTGGATGTGTTGAAAACCAAGAAGAGTTCCGATGCACTTAACCGCTTTGTAAAGGGTCTGATGATTGAATCCTACATAGCAGACGGCTCCCAGAACCCATTGGATACCGAATATGGCCTTTCCATAACCGATCCATGTCTCGGCTGGGAAAAAACCGAAAAACTGATATTTGAAATTGCCGATTTGTTATAAATTAAAAGGACATCCTATTTTCGGGATGTCCTTCTGTTTTTTAGTCTAATTCGAATGCTCCTGTATATAGCTGATAGTATGTCTTCTTCATTGCAATAAGCTCATCATGTGTACCACGTTCAATTATGTGTCCCTTTTCAAGAACAATGATTGAATCTGAGTTTCTTACAGTAGAAAGTCTGTGAGCGATAACAAATACTGTTCTGCCCTTCATAAGCTTATCCATACCATCCTGAACAAGTGCCTCTGTACGAGTATCGATAGAGCTTGTGGCTTCATCTAGAATCATAGCAGGGGTATTGGCAACTGCTGCTCTCGCAATGGAAAGGAGCTGTCTCTGTCCCTGGGAAAGAGATGCACCGTTTCCGGTAAGCATTGTTGCATATCCTTCAGGAAGTCTTGTAATAAAGTCATGAGCGTTGGCAAGCTTTGCAGCCTCGATACACTCTTCATCCGTAGCGTCAAGACGACCATAACGGATGTTGTCCATAACTGTTCCCGTAAAGAGGTTAACCTCCTGAAGAACAAGACCAAGGGATCTTCTTAAATCAGGCTTTTTAATCTTGCTTACATTAATTCCATCAAATCTGATTTTTCCGTCAGGAATATCATAGAATCTGTTAATAAGGTTTGTAATAGTTGTCTTTCCTGCACCTGTAGCACCTACAAAGGCAAACTTCTGGCCTGCCTCAGCACGAAGAGATACATCCTCAAGCACAAGCTTTTCGGGCACATATCCAAAGTCAACCATTTCAAGCTCGATACATCCCTTAAGTTCGGTATATGTAGTCGTGCCATCTGAATGAGGATGCTTCCATGCCCAGAGGTTTGAGTGTTCCTTGGTTTCTGAAAGAGAACCGTCTGCATTCCTTACTACGTTAACGAGTTCAACGTAACCCTCATCCTTTTCAGGTTCTTCATCAATAAGCTCAAATACGCGGGCACAGCCTGCAAAGCCCATGGCAACCATTGTAATCTGCTGAGTAATCTGGCCAACCATCTGGGACATCTGACGGAACATTCCGAGGAATGTAACAACGATACCGAGAGTCAAAGGCTGAACACCTGTTAAACAAACGTTTTTAACATTAAGAGCAAACAGCATTCCGCCTATTGTAGCCACAACAACATAGAAAATGTTACCTACGTTGTTGGTAATAGGTCCGAGAATATTACCATTCTTATTTGCCTCTGAAGATACTCTGAAAAGCTCATTGTTAAGTTCTTCGAACTTATTCTTTGCCTCATCTTCATGAGTGAATACCTTTACAACCTTCAGGCCTGTCATCATTTCTTCAACAAAGCCTTCCTCTTTTGCCAGCGTCTTCTGCTGTCCCATCATGAATTTGCCGGCCTTCATTCCAAGGTTACCGGTAATCATGACTGTAAGTAAAATGGATACAATAACAAGAAGGAAAAGCCATACGCTGTATGAAAGCATTACTATTGTAAGGGAAACAATAGAAACACTTGAAGTTATCAGGCTTGGTATGCTTTGTCCAATAAGCTGTCTTGTCGCGTCTGTATCGTTTGTGTAAGTACTCATAATATCGCCATGAGCATGGGTGTCAAAGTACTTAATGGGTAAAGACTGCATCTTGGAAAACATATCGTCACGAAGATGCTTCTGGGTGCCCTGTGTAACAATGGCCATCAGGCGAGGGTAAATAAATGTACAGAGGATACCTACACCATAAATGCAGATAATTGTTGTGATGATTGCGGTAAGTGTACCGACCACGCTGCTCCATCCGGAGCTAAGTCCCGGGTTAATAACCTCATCAATAAGGCGCTGCATTATTACAGACATTGCGATTGATGAAAGTGAGGAAACCAGAAGGCAAATGGCTACCACAATAATATGGGGTGTATAATATTTGAAAATGTAGCCAAGAAGTCTCTTTACGATTCCTTTTTTCAACTTAGGTCTGGGGCCCATCGCCATGCCTCTGCCCATAGGACGCTGATTTCTGTTTCTGTTTTCGTTCTCAGCCATGGTTTAAGCCTCCTTTCCCTTAGTCTGTGTTTCGTATATCTCCGCATAGATACCTTTTTTAGCGATAAGTTCTTCGCTCGTTCCGGCTTCAACAATTCTTCCACCGTCAAGTACAATAATCTTATCCGCATCTTCAACGGAAGAAACTCTCTGGGCAATAATAAACTTTGTTGTGCCCGGAATCATTTCCTTAAATGACTTACGAATGAGGGCATCTGTTCTTGTATCTACTGCAGAAGTAGAGTCATCAAGAATAAGAACCTTGGGATTTTTAAGTAATGCTCTGGCAATACAAAGTCTCTGCTTCTGACCGCCGGAAACGTTGGTACCGCCCTGCTCAATAAATGTCTCATACTTATCAGGAAAACCGGAAATGAACTCATCCGCACAGGCAGCCTTACATGCCGCAATAATCTCTTCCTGTGTTGCGTCTTTCTTACCCCAACGCATGTTCTCATTAATCGTTCCCGCAAAGAGTATGTTCTTCTGAAGAACAACTGCAACCTGATCACGAAGTGCCTTCAGGTTGTACTCTCTTACATCCTTACCTCCAACATATACTGCACCTTCGGTAACGTCATAAAGACGTGAAATAAGCTGAATAAGTGTAGACTTGGATGAACCGGTTCCACCAATAATACCAATTGTTTCACCGCTCTTAACATCGAGATTAATATCTTCAAGAGCATTTTTCTTTGCCCCCTCAGAATACTTGAATGAAACATGATCAAACTTGACATCACCGTTCAGTACTTCAGTGACACCATCAGGGTTAACATCAAGTGTAGGCTCATATTCAAGAACTTCACATACACGGTTTCCTGCTTCTCCGGCCATTGTAATCATTACAAATACCATACCAAGCATCATAAGTGCTGAAAGAATCTGGATACCATAACCTGTTAATGATGAAAGCTGACCTGTTGTGAGTTCGGGAACAGGGTTATTTCCGGTGCTGATAATAATTTTCGCACCGAAATACATAAGAAGAATCATGGCAACATCCATGAAAAATGTCATCAAGGGATTAAATGCGGCAAGCCACTTTTCTGCAACTGTAAAGTCATTTCTGACTTCCTCGGAACGTGCCTTGAACTTTTCGATTTCATAATCTTCACGTACAAAGCCCTTAACTACACGGATTGCAGATACATTTTCCTGTACGGAATTATTCAGTGCATCATACTTCTTGAATATCCTCTTGAAAATGCCTCTTACTTTTCTGGAAATCATTAATATACTGAATGCAAGGAAAGGTACGATGACAATGAAAATCATGGTAAGCTTCCAGTTGATTCTGCAGCCCATAATAATGGAAAACAGGAACATGAGAGGAACTCTTACCGCCATACGAATCATCATTCCGAAGGCATTCTGAAGGTTTGTTACATCCGTTGTCATACGAGTAACAAGGGATGAGGTTGAAAATGTGTCCACATCGGAGAAAGAGAAATTCATAACCTTATGGAACATATCATGACGAAGGTTCTTTGCAAAACCACAGCTTGCGTCTGCGGCCTGTCTTGCAGACATACATCCAAAAAACAGACTCAAAAACGCTATGCAGATCAGAATACCGCCGTACATAAGTAAATCCTTGGTATTCTGGCTCTGAAGGCTGTCAATAAGCAAAGCCATAATAAAGGGAATCATTGTTTCCATGCTTACTTCGCCGCACATAAAAATAGGGGTCAGTATGGCATGTTTCTTATATTCCCTGATGCTTTTAGTCAGAGTTTTTATCATTTGAAACACTTCCTTTTCTTTATTTAACCGAGTTATATTATCACTTTTATAAAAAAATCTCTATAGCATTCACTAATTTTTAACAAATGCTATAGAGAAAATTGCTTTATTTCAGCATAATTCTTTTAATTTCACAGATTTCTTCTTTTGTCACTCCGATTTCCAGCATATAAGCCTCGACATTTTCGGAAACCGTATCCTTACCAAAGCCTTGAATCACTCTCACATATGATTCCTTAATCTCATCAGCCTTTCGTAATGATCCGATGTCTCCCAAATTGGAAAATGCATAGTCCAGATACAGGTCATCCTCAGAAACACCAAGAAGGCCATTAAGCAAATATGCCAGTAAACCGGTTCTGTCAGTTCCCAGAGAGCAATGGAACAATATGGGATAGTTATCCTCTTTGGCAAAAATCTTTATAGCCTCACACATTTCGGCATCATAATTTCTCAGCTGATTTACCACTGTGCCCTTTGTTGGAATATTTATATAGTTTACTCCATTTCCAAGTGCACTGGTGGTTCTTATTTCGTCTACTCTGAAGTCAATTTCAGTTTTTACTTTTGCAGTATTTGTGAGCCAGTCAATGCCTTCGGCGGATATTGTTATTGTCTCCTCCATATTCTCATTCATACGGGCAGTTCTGTATACCATCGCCTGCTTTACTTCCTTACCGTCTGCAGTTTTCCAACCGCCAAGGTCTCTGCAGTTTGTCACACCGTCAACATTCAGGTTTCTGGGTGCCTTATCATCCGTCTTGTATTTAACAACGGGTGATTTCCACTGCTGTCCGTCTTCAAAGATGCACGTAACCGTCCAAAAATATTCCTGTCCAAGAAGGAGATTATACACAGGTACCACGGTACTTTCCGTTTCCACCACATATGCATCAGTCATATCTTCATGGGAGCTTAATTCAAATATATAGTGATTGGGAACAGCTCCTTTATTGGAAGCAGCCTCCCACTTATGAACAACAGGTAAAGGCCTGCTGAATTCACTCGTTCCGAACGCAAGCTTCAAAATCCCTCTGTAACCGTTTTCCACTGCCTGCTTCTGTCTGTACGTATGTGCAGAAACGCCGTCAAGGTCGCTCATAACCAGCGTAACATGATTTTTCTTATCCGGCTTGGCTATATTGCCTGAAAGCGGCGTCAGGTCTGCTGTCTGTTCCAGATTAAAGGCTTCCTTGGTGCTTAGTTCTTCAGGAATCGTCCATTCTGTCTCATCCTTATACATTAAGAGATTTATGTCCCCCATTTCTTTACCGCATCCGGTAAGGACGGATAGACAAAGTGTAATTGCAAGACATCCTGCTAATAATCTTTTAACTTTAATATTCATTCTGTATATTCCTACTTATATTTTCTTGCAGACTTCAGTTCACCGTTTTCCCACTCAAAATCGTAGGTGTAACCATCGCGGCTTCGAAAGCCTCTTGCTTTACCATTTTTCCATGCCTTAGGTAAGGCAGGTAAAAGCATTGTTTTCCCTTCATGGCTTTGAACAAGCATTTCGGCTATTCCTGCAGTTGTGCCGAAGTTTCCGTCAATCTGGAAGGGTGGATGATTGTCAAACATATTGGGAAGGCATGACTTTTCAAGATACAGCTTAAGATTTTCGTAAGCTTCATCTCCCATTCTTAGTCTTGCCCACATATTAATAATCCATGCCCTGCTCCAGCCTGTATGTCCACCACCTGAAGACAGACGGCGCCTTAATGTAGCCTCGGCGGCCTGCATTTCAAAGGGGTTCTCATAGGTTATGGTTGTACCCGGATGTAAGCCGAACAGATGTGAAATATGTCTGTGGCCCGGTTCCAGTTCTTCGTAGTCTTCTGCCCATTCCGCAATCGTGCCGTTTGCACTTATTCGTGTATGAGGAAGGCTTTTCTCCAGGACGGTATACCTCTTGATTTCCTCCTTGGTCAAATGCTTTTCGCCGCACTCCAGCAGGCCCTTCAAAAGCTCACGCAAAATCTGAGCATCCATCGTTGCCCCCTGACATAAGCAGCCGGTTGCTCCATTTGCCATACGATATGTATTTTCCGGAGAAATGGAGGGATTTACAACCTTCTCGCCCTTTTCGTTCTCACAAAGAGTGTCTTCAAAGAAAAGAACTGCTTCCTTCATCATTGGCATATACTCGTCCAATATTTTTTCGTCTCTTGTAAAGCGATAATGATCAAGAACATGAAGTGACATCCACACTGCACCCATCTGCCAGTATGTGGAAGAAGCCAATGTGTCCTGTGGAGCACAGTCGCCCCAAATGTCAGTATTATGATGAGCCATCCATCCTCGAGCTCCGTACATTTTTTCCGCCACTTCTTTTCCGTGAGGATACAGCCTTTTCATATGCTCAAGGAAAGGTGTATGAAGTTCTGAAAGGTTACAGCTTTCCACGGGCCAGTAGTTCATTTGTGCATTGATATTAATTGTATACTTGCTGTCCCATGCCGGGGTGAATGAATCGTTCCATATACCTTGTAAATTTGCAGGAAGACTTCCCGGTCGGCTGGATGCTGTCAGCAAATATCTGCCGTACTGGAAGGACAGCAAAAGAAGTCCTATATCTTCCCCACCATTCTTAACCAGTTCCAATCTTTCGTTGGTCGGAAGCTCCTCGTGGCTTTCTCCCTCAATGTACAGTTCACAACGGTTCATCAGTTCTGAAATGTCTTGAATGTGATCCTTTTTTATTGCCTCTTCGCCCTCATTCCTCAGGCGTTTTTCTGCTTCGTTTAATGCATTAAGACAGGCGTTTTCCGGATTCTCTTCATAAAAGCTTGTTTCGGAAGCC
>JAKSRZ010000089.1 GCA_024403375.1 Lachnospiraceae bacterium | reverse complement strand
AATGAACGTATACGTTGATTTTGACGACATCCTGTGCGAAACAGCATCATCATTTTCGGACCTGGTAAAGCGTCTGTTTGACATTGATGTTCCCTACGAAAAAATTGAGTTTTTTGACCTACAAAAAACATTTGGACTTACTGAACAGCAATATGAGGAAATGATGATTGAGGGTCACAAACCCGAGATTTTGTTGGCGTACAAGGAAACTGAAGGAGCCTCCTCCACAATAAACAAATGGCTGGATGAAGGGCATCAGGTGTCTATTATAACGGGAAGACCGTACAGTGCTTATGAACCATCAAGAAGATGGTTAGATGAACACAATCTTTCAAGACTGAGATTGTTCTGTCTGAACAAATACGGACGAGACAGCTTTATTAAAAACAGCTCATTCAGTCTTGAAATGGATGACTTTTTTAAGATGGATTTTGATTTTGCCATTGAAGATTCTCCTTTAGCATTTAAGCATTTGAATCACTTTGAAAAATGTAAAGTTGCAGTTTTTGATCGACCATGGAATAAAAATGCGGAGCTGCCGACTGAAAATTATGTAAGATGCAAAAACTGGCAGGAAATCGCACAAGTCTTTGATGAGCAGCTGAAGAGATAAGGAGCAAGGAGTTTTTATGGAACAGGATATCCTTAACAAAATATGCGAAAAGATGCGAGAATGTGGTAAAGTACTCCTGGAAGCCGATCGCAGTGAAGTCGGTGTTGACTCAAAAGCCGGACATGGGAACTTTGTTACGAAGTACGACAAGATGATTCAGAAAATGCTGGAAAAGAGCTTGCCGGAAATTATCCCTGAGGCCGTTTTTGTGGGTGAAGAGGAAGATGCACACAGTTCAATAGAAAAGGGATTGGCATTTATCGTTGATCCAATTGACGGCACGACGAACTTCATAAGAGATTACCATATGAGCTGTATATCAGTAGGGGTTACCAAGGATGGAGAACCATATATGGGTGCGGTATATAATCCTTATCTCGATGAGATGTTTACAGCAATTAAAGGCCACGGTGCGTTTCTTAACGGGAAACAGATAAAAGTAACCAGAAACGAAACGAGGGACGCAATCGTTATTTTTGGTACTTCACCCTACTATGAGGAACTCAGTCGTCAGTCCTTTGATATGGCGTATGACTACCTTCTTAAAGCAGTTGATGTAAGAAGAAGCGGTTCGGCAGCGATAGACCTATGCAACGTGGCTTGCGGAAGAGCGGATATTTTCTTTGAATTAAAACTCAGCCCGTGGGATTACGCGGCCGGAACTATTATAGTGACTGAGGCGGGTGGCAAAGTAACTACCGTTGACGGCGGTAAAATTACATTGG
Source organism: Lachnospiraceae bacterium (assembly GCA_024403375.1). Classification (GTDB taxonomy): domain Bacteria; phylum Bacillota; class Clostridia; order Lachnospirales; family Lachnospiraceae; genus RGIG3528. Next base: position 6,623 of record JAKSRZ010000089.1, on the reverse strand, counting down.
AAAGGCCTTGCTCAATTAAGGCAAGCAACGGTATTGCTGAATAAATAAAAAACATTAGGAGGTTTACACATATGAACAAAAAACAACTCAACCAGATTTTTGTGGATACAGATTTTGTCCACTGGAGTGGCTCTGATGAGGAACTTCAAGTTGCCGAATATCTTAAAAAGAAGTGCGGAGAACTTGGCGTTGAAGCAGAAATAGAGGCTTTCGATGTCCCCGTCGCAGAAATTGAGGAAGCACATCTCTATGCGGATGGAGTGGAAATCCCTTGCAAGGCATTCTTTTGTTGCGGCAGCGGTGAAGTGGAGGCAGAACTTTACTATATGCCCGGAACCGATGCAGTTTCAATCGCCGGTGCCAAGGATAAAATCGTCCTTTTGGATACAGGTGGCGTAAGCCATTTCGTATATCAGGACCTTATGAAGGCCGGTGCCAAAGGTATACTGTTTCAATATGGCAATGCACATTATGACAACAAGGACATTGACGAAAGAGACTTAAGAGCATCCGTAGTCGGAGATGCAGAAAAGGTCCTTTGTGCTACAATTAATGTGCGAGATGCCGTTAAAATGGTTTCAAAAGGAACAAAGAAAGTAAAACTTACAGTAAAACAGAACGAAGAGGTTGGACATTCTCATAACGTTGTAGCCACGATTCCCGGAATTCGTGACGAATATATAGTTTTATCTGCCCATTATGATACAACACGCCTTAGCCATGGTGCATATGATAATATGACAGGCTGCGTTGGACTTCTGGGCGTTATGGAGGCTGTAAAAGCCAAGCAGCATAACTATGGATTCAAGTTTGTTTTCTGCGGCAGTGAGGAAAGAGGCTTGCTTGGTTCAAAAGCATATGTTGCCGCACACGAGGAAGAACTGGAAAAGTATGTTCTGAACATCAATCTTGACATGATCGGCACAATTATGGGCAAATTTATAGCAAGAGTAACTGCTGAGGAAAGACTTGCCTCATACATTTCATATATGGCGGCAGAAGTAGGCTTCCCGGTAGCTGCAAAAACAGGTGTGTACTCCAGTGACTCAACCAGCTTTGCGGATAAGGGAGTTCCGTCACTATCCTTTGCAAGACTGGCAGGCGGAGCTGTAGCCCCCATTCACTGCAGATACGACTTAAAGGATGTTCTTTCTATGAAGCAACTGTCAGACGATATTGACTTCATTGTAGCATTTACGAAGAGAATGGCAGATGCTGCGGTTTGCCCGGTAGAACGTGAGATTCCTGACAAAATCAAGACAGAAATTGACGAGTACCTTGCAAGAAAAAGAAAGAAGAACTGATTCAGTGTCAGAAGATAAAGGTGGTTTAAGTGTCTGTAGAAAATGGTGAATGGATTATGTATGGCGTCGATAAGGACGATCCGTTTTGCATACATACTGTAGCTGAACTTGAAAAGTGTATAGAAGAAATAGGTTTTCTCCCACTATTCCGAAACGAAATCCCGGGATTCTCAGTTGAGGAACGAACGGTTGTCGATTATTGGTGGTCAGGCGATGCGGCAAGGGATCCATGGGAATGGAGAGAAATAGTGGCTCGAAACAGAAAAATTGCTTACGGAAAGTTTTTCAACGGTAAAGCGGGCTTTATTTCACGAGAATGGATACCGTATTTTGCCAATTTCAAAAGAGACGGTTATGACTTTGATTCACTGTGGGAAGATGGCAAAGCAAATATGCGCCAGAAAAAAGTGATGGATTTCTTTGATGAAGATTCAGAGATTATGTCACATGAATTAAAGGCCAAGGCCGGCTTTGGAAAGGGCGGAGAAAAGAATTTCGACGGAACCATTACAGGACTTCAGATGCAGATGTATCTGGTTATGTGCGACTTCAGGCAGAAGGTTAACAAAAAGGGCGAGGCCTACGGGTGGCCGATTGCCGTTTATTGTATGCCTGAACATCTCTATGGTTACGATCTTGTGAGCAGAGCATACAAAGAATCACCGAAGCAGTCGGGAAACCGAATATATAACTACATAAAAGAGCGATACCCCATAGCAGCGGACAATCAGATTAAGAAGGTGCTGGGAGTGGTGAAACAATAAACTGTTTTGGAATGAGGAAGGACAACTAAAGGCTATACTTCCACGGTCCTGAAGACATCTTCCAGATTTTTACCAAGGAATTTTGCTATGGCCCAGGCCATTGAAAGAGTGGGCTCGGCATCGCCTGTTTCGAGGCGGTATACAGTTTTTCTTGTGACTCCGAGGTAGTCGGCGAGATCTTGCTGCTTATAGTGCTGTGACTTACGGATTGATTGAATGTTGTTAGTGAGCATTGTCATGGCGTTCCTCCTTGATAGAATAAACAGATGTAGTGAGTGATGTAATTGAAGTTTAGCTCATAGGGTGGAGAAATATTTCCCCATTACACAACTCTTCCTAAAATTTTGAAGTTACTGTTTTCAGTGAGCTCAATAGGTGCGTATTTTGTGTTTAGTGACACAAGGTACGTGCCTTTTTTGCTGTGGTCAAATTTTTTAATATAGGCGTTTCCGTCCAAAAAGAAAATTCCGATTTCACCGTTGTGCAGTTCGGAAGCAGGCTGTATCCAGACAATCTGACCGTTTACAAAGCGAGGCTCCATGGAATCACCTGTAATGCGAAGACCGTATTCTGCTTTCAGGGAAACGTCAGAGCTTACCTCTACTTCCGTGAAGGATTCGCCGTCAAGAAAATTACCGGTTCCGGCAGATACCGGGATATCATAGAAAGGGAGCTTTCTGGGAGTGAAAATAGCTCTGTTTTCTTCGCGGGTGTATTCGCCTGACTTTTCAAGCAGGTGAATTGTTTTCAGTACGATTGAAATACCTTCATCATTCAGCTTGGCAAAAGGATCTTCGAGGTTATAACCGATGAACTCGTTGTAAATATTATGAATTTCCAGGATTTCACAAAGAGCCAGAAAATGTTTGGCATCCGGAATAATTGTGTCTTTTTCCCAGGTACATACGGCACCGGAGTTTACCTTAAGACCGCGTCTGGTAAGCTCTTTGGCAACATCAATCTGAGTAAGTCCTGCTTTTTTTCTGTATTTTGTCAGTATGTTTCCGATGGAATCCATAAATATCTCCTATCTGCAAAGCATGTGATTTTGTTACGAGGAGTATACTACGACCTCGGGAGAAATTCAAGTACAAAATTCGACAGTAACGAAAATGAGACAATAATTACTCTTGACTTTCGATAAACGCGGATTTAATATGATGGCACCTCGATGAACCGATACCCGCTAAGGTTCGAAAAGTACCCCTATTAGTTCCCCCCCACAGATACAGAGGTTATGATTTATGATTAAAGACGCACCTGTTCAGAATCCTAAAAAAGTTTATGTCAAAGTAACAGCTGACTTTGGTCCTGATGGCAGACTTATGCCTAAAAGCATCACATGGCGTGACGGCCAGGTATTTGATATTGACCGAGTTACGGAAATACGGCGTGCGGCGGCCTTAAAGGCAGGAGGATGCGGTGTCCGATATACCTGCCTTATAGGAAATCATATAAGTTTTTTGTTTTACGAGGAAAACTATAAATGGTTTGTGGAAGCAAAGTAAAAATATTAAACCACAGGTTTATTGAAGAAGATTCAATATGTGATAATATCGAAGCATGAATCATGTGCAGTGCATATCATAGTAATTGATTTCAGTGTGATAGAGACTATTGGGTCCGGAAAGTGGAATGAGATGAGTAGACGAAGCCAGAATTGGTGAAGTCTGCCCATTGCTCCAAACCGGATTTTTTTGTCCCTTTCACAACTGAATAGCGCCGAAAAACCCTTTTTCCGGGGAAACACGCGGTGATCTCCAGGGGAGCGTGTCAAGGAAACGGGGGACTGACAAGGCAATGTCAGTATCGGGCACGCAACCGTTAACTAATTAAAAAGAGAGGTAAATACTATGATGATGTCTAACACTTTTAAGGTAACTGATAACAGAGCAAATGCAGAGGTATATATTGTTAACATGATAGTTGGTTCATACTTTAAGAACAACAGTGAAATAAGCAGTGTTGCATCCGTCTGCAGAGGTGATTACTACATGCTTAAGCAGAGTGAGCAGTGCAGAGCGGAAGCGGAAGTTATACGCAAGATGGAGGCACTGGGAAAGGCAGCCCTGGATAAGTTGTCAGAACTTAAATATGAATTTATAACGCAAATGGCAGCGGGAAATGTTTTTATATGGTTCAGAACAGGATTTGAGGAAATTGTGTGCTGCATTGACAACATTGGAAGACTGGCAGACTTCCAGTTTGTGGAGAACTGTACTGCACAAGAATTTCTCACCTATGTAAATGCATAGGTATATTGACATTGGTTGTGAAAACAGGTAAGAAAAATATATGAAAGAGAGGTGTTATCGTGATTACAGTCGCAAAAAAAGATGATGTTGCATATAAAGCATATAGATTGGGGGAGTCGAACCCTGAACTTGACGTTTTTTTTGAGGCCGGACTTCTAAAAGATTGCGGTGACGGCTCTTATGAAATTGTTACTCTTGAGGTTTTGGCGGCCGGAAGCGGAAGGGGAGAAGTGGCTCACGCAGGAGATTGGCTGAGAGTGGGAGCTAAAGGAGAACTCTTCCCTAATACCGATGAGTACTTTAGGGCCAATATGGTAGAGATTGGCAAGGATACATACAAACAGTTGCCTATCAGGCGTAAAGCATGGACTGCCGACTGCGAGATGTGTCCGGAAGTGGAGTTTTTGATAAAAAATAAGGGGCTGGTTCTTGATTGGGATAATCCGGACCGCTTTTTCAGTGCACCTTTATGGGGTACTGTAGAAGCGGCTGCCAAGGATGCATTTCTTGTGTTTTATGAGCTGGAATATGATAATGATGGGAATGTAACGGAGGCCTATTTCAACTTTGTTGATAATGAGGCGTTTGAACAAACCTATGAGATTATAGGATAAAACATCAGTTCAAAAAAGTCGGTAACCAGTGCATTGGGCATTGATTACCGATTTTTTTACATTTCGATGAGTATTGCTCTGCATGGAGCTCCGTCGCAACCACCAAGGTTAATGGGAGCAGCGTTCAGCAGATATTTTCCTTCAGGGACGTCTGCAAGACGTATACCTTCAAGAAGAACTATTTCCGCGGGAAGGAGACAGAGGTGAACTTCAGCGGGAGAGGCTTCAGGACCTACAGTCTGAGATTCGTTGCCGATGAGCAGTATATGTTCTTCGACAAATACTTTGGCTGCATCCAAAGAAACCTCAGCTTTTCCTTTTAAGAGGATTCGGCGGTCACATTCTCCGCCTATAGCTTTTGCATCTGAGATGATTTTTCTGGCATCTTCGGCAGTCACCACACCATTATGTTCGGTAACGTAGGCGGGGCCTATGAAATGTTCTAAAGCAACCTGATCAATGGTTTTGCCGTCATTAATGAAATGGTACGGGGCATCAACGTGAGTTCCGTTGTGGGCACACATCTTGAAGGCTGTCAGATTGCATATATCACCGTTTGTGATGCTGAGCATTGTTTCTTTTTGCGGGGCAGGATCTCCGGGGAAAACCGTACATGAGAAAAGCTCCTGAGTTATATCATATATTTTCATTTGCAATCTCCGTAATTCAGATGTTTATTTTGAAAGGTAGAAAATGCGTCGTCTTTCGGTAGTTTCGCCTTCCCAGGCAAAGTGATCGATTTTTTCAACTGTGAAGTATTTGCTGAAAATATCAGCCCATTCTTCATCGGTGCGGGAAACCAGTCTCAGAATGCCATCGTAAAAAATATGGACGCCCTCTTTGACTTCAATATTTTTTGCGGGATCTGCCGAGGGTTCCTGGTAGAAGTTCATACCTATAATCAGTTTTGCACCGGGGGCCGTTATTCTTGCAAAATTTTTAATAATGGCATCGGAAGCTTCTGTCGGAATGACGTCCAGCACATTGGAACAGAGAATACCGGAATAGCGTTCCGAAGCAACGGAATCAAGCCAGTTATTGTCAATTTTGAAGGCGTTTATTCTGCTTACCACTTCGAAGGCCTTAATCCATAACCACGCCTGGTCAACGGCATTTTTTGAGGTCTCTACAGCATCAATTTGTGTTGCCCCGAACTTGGCCATGGCAATTGCACCCCAACCTGTACCGCATCCGTAATCGAGAAGCTTGTTGCAGTCCTTCAGGGTTTCTATGGCAGTCAGCAATTTTTCGGCCGGAGCAAGTTCTCTCCAATCATTGTCTTTATCTATTTCAGCAACATATTCCCGGAATTCTTCTTCGTTCATTGAGAAGACTTTATCCCAGAAGGCCTGAAGATTTTCATAGTCGTTTTGTAATTCAGTGTTCATATGTATCCCCTTTGTTTTTATGAGTAAATCATATCACAATATGATGAAAAATGCATCTCACTGCAATAAAATGCATCTTACTTCCCAAAAGATTGTGCAAACGAAAATCGTGGTGTATGGTTGGCACATCAAAACGAGAAAGGAAAAAAACATGGGAATTGTATTGATTATTTTATTTGTTGCTTTGGAAATCGGACTTCTGGTTATGACTGTTATAGGCGGAAGTGAAAAGAATATCTGGAGGAGAAACCGATTTGTTCTAAGTGTAATTGAATTGGCTGCATTTACGTTACTGATG
>JAKSRZ010000088.1 GCA_024403375.1 Lachnospiraceae bacterium | reverse complement strand
AAATTCTACAACACCGAAACGCTCGGGATCGTTTACGTAATAACCAAAGACTGATGCTCTTCCGTTCTTTTCCGCATTCTCCGCAGCTCCGACCAGTGCACGTCTGAAGCCGTTACCATAGAAAATGTTATCTCCAAGAACCATTGCACAGGCATCGTCACCAATGAATTCTTCGCCGAGAATGAATGCTTGTGCAAGGCCGTCCGGGCTGGGCTGAACCTTGTAGGAGAAGTGTACGCCGAAATCGGAGCCATCTCCAAGAAGTCTTTCAAAGTTCGGTAAGTCAGTAGGTGTTGAAATAATCATAATGTCTCTTATTCCTGCCAGCATAAGTGTGGACAGGGGATAGAAAATCATGGGCTTATCATAAATGGGTAACAGCTGTTTTGATGTTACCATTGTAAGTGGATAAAGTCTTGTGCCGGCACCTCCGGCAAGAATAATGCCCTTCATATAAACTCCTTATCTCTTGTCCCCAAACTTGCTTTGGGGACGGCTTCTAGCCTTGTTATTAACAGCTACCTTCGTGTCTTGTCCCCAAACTTGCTTTGGGGACGGCTTCTAGCCTTGTTATTAGCAACTACCTTCATGCCTTGTCCCCAAACTCGTTTGGGGACGGCTTCTAACCTTGTTATTAACAGCTACCCTCGTGTTTCAAAACTACCAGCACAGTCTTAAACAGAATTTTGATATCCAGCCCGATACTCCATTTATCAATGTATTCAGTATCGAGTCTTACGATTTCGTCAAAGTTATCAATATTGGAACGGCCGCTGACCTGCCACATACCTGTAAGGCCGGGCTTGATGGAAATTCGACGCCACTGATCCATCTTATACTTCTCAACTTCGTCAAGCGTCGGCGGGCGTGTTCCTACCATGGACATCTGTCCGACTAAGATGTTAAAGAACTGTGGTAATTCGTCAATACTTGTTTTACGGATGAATTTGCCAACCCTTGTAATTCTGGGGTCGTCCTTCATCTTGAACATAACGCCGCCTTCGATTTCATTCTGTGCCATCAGGGCAGCCTTACGTGCTTCAGCATCCTTGTACATGCTTCGGAACTTCAGAATCTTGAAGTGACGTCCGTTCTGTCCCACACGTGTCTGTTTGAAAAGAATGGGGCCGGGAGAATCAATCTTGATTGCAATCGCCGTAACCAGCATAATCGGAGAGCTGATGATAATTGCAAAGAAGGCAAAGATAAAATCCATAATTCTCTTAAGCATTTTATCTGTAACGTTAAAGGAAATACGATGATATGTGATGACAGGGTATGTTCCTACGGAAGAAACGTAGCTGTATGCTCCACCGCCATCGTACAGATCCATAACAAGCTTTACGGTAACGCCCATGGTTACGCACATATCGATGTAATTCTGTGAGAATTCAACCTGATCACCGTGACGCTGCATGATGTACACCTGGTCGATATGGTTCTCTCTTATGAGATTTTCCAGTTCGCCAAGCCATCCGATGTAGCCTTCTTCCTCGTGGAAGCGGTGCTCGCTCATGGATACATAGCCCACAAGCTGATGCTTGATATTTGTCTTATCAATAAATGTTTTGAATTTTTCGAAGCGTTCGATTTTTCCCACATAAAGCACGCGAGGTGTGGAGCCTGCAGAATTCCTCATCTTGCCGTTTCTGTACAGAAGAATTTTGTCTGCAAAGGATACCGCATCAATAATCAGGAAACAATAGAACCAGCATCTGTCTGCTTTGGGAACTGAGGAAGCAAAGAGCAGGAGTGCAAGGCTTATCAGTGTTGCAAGAATGTATGCTCCAAAAACCTTACGAAATACTCTGTCTTTGTAATAAAAGAGCGTGATATTATAAAGATATGCCGCTTTACATACAAACATGAAAATTGTTGTAAAGACACCGCCAATAATTGCTAATGGCAAAATTGAACTTGGACTTCCGAAAAAGGTACAAAGTGCCAGTGATGCCACCAATGCGACCGCATTAATGACTATGTCCATTTCAATTTGTCTTAAGTCAGTATTAGCGTTCTTGTTAGAATGATTCATACGACTTCCCCTTCATCTTGCTTTCAATTATTATAACCAATCGCCTTGCCAAACCCAGAAACAAGCGATAGTGTAAGCTATTATAAACTCGCCAATTAAAATTGTAAACGTTTTTGATAGAATTTAGCCAATTTTAAGAAATGCGTAACGTTTTATTCTTTTTTTCTTGTTACCATACACTATTTATGCTATCCTTTACAAAACTTTGCAAATGGAGGGGTTTTAATGGCACTTTTATTACTTATTGACGATGATAAAGAAGTTCTCGCTTCCAATAAGCGATTTCTTTTGGACAAAGGCTATCAGGTTTACACCTTTGATGTCCCCTCAGAGGGCATAAAGGCAGCTCAGAAGCTTCGTCCCGATTGTTTTGTTCTGGACGTTATGATGCCTGAGATGGATGGCTTTGAGGTGTGCGATGCACTTCGCAAATTCACAAGTGCTCCCATCATTTTCCTTAGCGGAAAAGGTGACGAGGAAACAAAGGTTAAAGGCCTTCTTAAGGGCGGCGACGACTACATCGTAAAGCCTTTTTCACTTCCTGAATTGGATGCTCGTATTAAAGTTCTTTTAAGACGTGCCCAGCAGCTCAGAGGTGCCGTTCAGCAGAATAAGAGCGTCCTCGTATTCAGAGGGCTTAAGATTGATAAAATCGCTCACAAAGCGTTCTATAAGGATCAGGATTTAGGTCTGGCAAATAAAGAGTATCTCGTGCTCTCATATCTTGCCAACAGACCCAACCAGGAGGTCACCTTCGAAGAACTCGGCAAGGAACTCTTTGGCGTTTACACAGAAAACGATCGCCGTTCAGTAATGGTTAACGTTTCACGTCTCAGAAAGAAACTTGAATTCGATCCGGAGCTCCTTAACATGATTGAGACCGTCTGGTCCAAAGGCTACAAATTTATCGGGAAAGACTGAAAATGAATTATTATAAAATCTACGGGAAGCGAATGATTTCTGATTATGAGCTTCCTCAACTAGTAAAACAGACCGAAGAAGAAAAGCTGCTTCCTCAGGACATAACAATTAAAGCAGGTGTTTTTCCTGAAGAACTGAAGTTGGACAAACCTTGCTGGTCAGAAATAAAAAAGCCGGTATCTCTGCTTTCCAATTTCACTTGCTGGCTTTACGTAACCGCTGACGAGATTATTTATGAGCTGAAAAAGGACACAAAGACACCACAATACCTGAATTCATACCTTTTGGGATGGGGCCTGTCAATGCTCTTCTGGGAGCGAAACGAGCCTGCGATACACTGTTCATGTGTGTATAACGAGAAGGGTGCCGTAATAATAAGCGGCAACAGCGGATGCGGAAAATCCACGGTTACAGCCCACTTCCTTGATCACGGATACGGCCTCGTTGCAGACGACATTTCAGTTGTTCAGCTTCGCGAAGATGGTGCCTATGCAACTCCATGCTTCCCGGCTCAGAAGTTCTGCCGAGATGTTGTAACTGCAAGAAATCTCAACACTGATGACCTGATTTACATCAACGAAGAAAAGGACAAGTTCCTTGTTCCTTATGAAGGTGACTTCCCATCTGAGCCCATAAAAATACGATGCATGATTGTACTTGGTAAAGCCGCAGTTGATGCCCCCGTACTTGACGAGCCGACGGGGCTTGGAAAGTTCCTGACATGCCTCAACTCCCTGTTCCTTAAGCCCCTGCTGAGACAGGACCTTAATGCTCAGGAAAATGCGACACCAATGCTTAAAATGGCCTCATATTTCCCGGTTTATACACTTGTAAGGCCAGAAGAAGGAGACACCAAAAAAGAAGTTCTTGAACTCCTTAATACCCTTATGTAAACAGCAAAGCGAGCAGCTCATCACTGCTCGCTTCTTTTATTTCTAATATTTGATCAGGCTACCATAGCCATTATCTTTTAAGTACTTCTCAACATATGAGCCCTTGGTGATCTTAATCTCAGTCAGTTTAGGACAATTGAAAAGAATATTGCCACTGATTGACTCAACAGACTTAGGAATTTCCAGCTTTTCAAGACTTGTCATTCCATCAAAGGCGTTAGGTCCGATATATGTGACGTTGCCGGGAATCTTCAGGGATTTCATCGCCTTACAGCCCTTAAAAGCACCACTGGAAATCTTCTCTACTCCACTTGGAATCGAGATACTCTCAAGTGCCGTACATCCAAAGAACAATCCATCCTCAATCGTTTTCATTCCACTCGGCAAGGTAATTTTTCTAAGCCCGATACACTCTGTGAATGCATCCTTGCCAATTATCGTTATTGATTCAGGAATCTGCAGCTCCTCGATAAGGTATTCACCCCTGAATGCCCCCTCAGCTATCTCAATAACCTTGTATCCGTTGATTTCAGAAGGAATCTGGAACTTCTTGCAGTTTTCGTCATCAAAGCCCCTTCCGGTAATAATAACGCCATCCCTGCCATAATCAACCGTATATGTCAGGTTATAGTTAAGAGGAAGTGCCACTGTAGGCGTAGGAGTCTTTGTGGGAGCTTTTGTAGGCGCCTTAGTAGGAGCTTTTGTGGGAGCCTTGGTCGGCTTCTTTGTTGGCTTCTTGCTGGGTGTGGGTGACGGTGTCTCGGTCGCCGTAGGCTCAGGTTCTTCCGTAGGCAACGGAGCAATTGTAGGCTCCGATGTAGGTGTGCTTACAGGCGCAATAGTTGGTGCACCGGTAGGCGTGTTACTTGGTGCTTCAGTAGGTTCTGCAGTAGGTGTATTGGTCGCTGCCGGTTCCGGAGCCTCGGTAGGTGTTGCATTTGCAGCATTTTTATCATTGTCTGTTTTCTCATCATAAAGGCTCAGATAATGATCTTCACACAACCCCTTTTTGTACTCTCCTTCACCACAGGTTGAAACTGCACATATTCCGCTCTGCGTTGTTCCGCAGGCTGACAAAGTCCCAAGTATCAGACTGATAATAAGTATTGCCGTTATTTTCCTTTTCATCTTGATTTCCACCTATTTACTAAAACTTCTTTTCTTCAAAATCGGTAACATCACAAGGCACAATACAACCAACGCTGCCCATACTGCAATACAGATCACATTAAACTGTATCTCATCAATTGGAAGCGATTTACCAAAAACATTTGCGGAATAGGTCGCCTTACACAGGAAAACGAAGCCCTGGGCAAGTGCCTGGAACAGTATATTAAAAATAAAGCAGATTACGTAGAGGCCGCTGAACTTCTTAAGCTTTTTAGGAGAAATAAGCAGCTTGATAATCGAAATGATACCAAGAACAGCACAGATTGCCCATAATCCTCTTAATGACCACGCAAGAACCATAGTCATATTTTTTCCGGATTCTATATCATTATTCCAACCACCAATGAGAGAAATAATGGTTTCCGTCAGAAAGTGCAACGATTTCGAACCGTTTCCGAGCTCCATAAGTCCCGTAGCAAACGCGGGCAGGAAGGGCATTGCAGTAACAAAAGCGATAAGTAAATCAGAAATAATGGCAACAACATAATCTCCCGCAGTACTTACCTTCTTTTTTTCTTTTTTTTCTTTCTTTTCCTTCTTTTCTTTAACTGCCTTTTCCTTCTTAGGAGCCGCCACAGGTGCAGGTGAAGGTTTAGGTTCAGCAACAGGTTCTACAACAGGCTCAAGCATAGGCTGTTCCACCGGTGCAGGTGAAGGCTCAGGTGTTAGTTCCGATTCAGCTACAGGGGCCGGCTCCGGCTCAGATATTGCCTCAGGTGCAGGCTCCGGCTCAGCCGCAACGTATATCGGTGTCGGCATCACTCCCTGTGTTGATCCGCACCACATACAGAATTTTGCACCAACCTTTATTTCTTTACCGCAATATTCGCATGCCACCTTTTCAGGAAGAGGGGCCGGTTCTTCCGGCTTCTTAACTTCCATAGGCTGTGGCTGACCACACCACATGCAAAATTTTGCTCCTTCTTTAAGTTCTTTTCCGCATAAAGCACAGTTCATTGTCAAAATCCTCTCTGGTATTTTTCAAATTCCAATATATTATATCAGCAACCCTTTAGAAATAAAAGTGCTAAAGCGTGAAGGCAGAAAAAAAGAAGTGCTTATGCACTTCTTATGATTTCTAAATTTAGCTGAACATGTCATTCTCAGGAATCTCTGTGTCCGTGGGAGGTAAAGTACTGCCCTGAGGTGTCTTCAGTCTTGCAGTTGCATTCAATGTCTTAATACCATTATCGTAGTAGTTACTCTTACCTGTTCCAACGGGATAGCTGCCCCACTGAGTATTGCTAATATCAACTGTATCAAATTCGGGTCTTGTCCATGTCTTCATACCACTACCTCCGATATTGTAATTATTTTATCAATTATAATCATATTTGTAAACTGTTTTTTTCAAAAGAGATAGAATTAATCCTCCACAGGTCTTGCCGGTCTGTCATATTCAAACCAGTATTGTGTGTATGTCTCAAGTACCTCTCCGGCCTTGCCCCCATAAGGACTCTCGTCAAAATAATTGTTGTTTCCTCTCATCTCAACGATAGCCTGCTCCAGTTCCATATCATCGGTTGAAAGGAACAGCCATAAGCCATCATATTCTTCGGGAATATCTACCTCAAACACTATCATTCCCGCATCTTTATCAAAGTAGGAGGATGCCAGAGCCTGATATGTTTTCTTACCCACTGTAAATGACTGAATACAGGTAGTATTGGAATTGTATCCAACTGAGCTTCCAAAGGTGAAAAGCTTTCCTGTATATTTGTCCAGCATTCCCGGCATAACAAGCCATGCATCAGCCTCTGAAATGTCAAATTCGTATGTCGCAACAAGCTGGTAATAGCCCTCTATATCAGACTTCTTTTCCGATAAGGTGAGCACATAGGGAAGATCAATCTTCTCATTGGTGACACCATCGAAATCAATGGAGTCGGAAGTATTTCCCGTAATCAGTGTTCCGGAAAATTTTGTTCCCTTCTGCACTTCCAGATTCTGTCTTTCGTACCAGAAGCTCTGTCCAAAAAGACACCCCGAAAAGAGTCCCGACATAGCGAGAACCATAATCAGTGCGATTATTCTGTTGGCAAGTTTATTGAATTTTACCATATGCCCCCAAAATAGTTTCAGATTAACTTCGATAATTATACACCATACTTGCGAAAAGTAAACAAAAATCACATTTCCGCAAATTCTATTAACTAATTATAAATTCTGCTGCTCCGTTACAACAGGCAGGGTAAACGTGAAGCAGGTGCCCTCACCCAGCTTGCTTTCGCAGTCTATTGTTCCACCATGTCTTTCAATTATGGCTTTTGCAATGGACAGGCCAAGGCCGCTGCCGGTTGCAGAATTTGGTGTTCGTGCAGAGGATACTGTAAATGTTCTTCCGAATACGTTTTTCACATCCTCTTCCGGTATGCCCATGCCCGTATCTCTGACCGACACTTGAAGGAAGCCATTCACAGGTACCACGCTGAGCTTAATCATCGCTCCGTCGTCAGAATACTTTGCTGCATTTGTAAAAAGGTTATCCAGAACACGAATTATCTTCTGAATGTCTATGTTTATTTCCGCATCCAGACTCTCATCCAGATCAAGCTGCATATCTTTTGTATCGTAACGTTCGTCGGTTGTTGCATCAATAAAATATTCTTCGAAAAAAGGTGCTGCTGAAACCTTCACAAAATCAAGTTTCTTACCCGTATCCTCCACGCAGAACAGATAGTACATATCCGCCACAAGATTTTCCAGCGTTTTCATTCTTCTGTCCATGGTACCAAGGTACTGCTTCCGCTCTTCCTCAGTAAGTGACTCAAGAGAAAGGCAGTCCATAGCACTGCGGATAGCTGTAAGAGGTGCTCTGAGGTCGTGGGAAATATTGGAAAGCATCTCCTCTCTCTCACGCTGAACACGTCTTAATTCATCATTGGACTTTTTGAGTGCTTCAGTTACTTCCAGCAATCTGGCTGACAGTTCGTTGACCTTTTCGCTTTCAATCTCCGGAGTAGAAAATACTGA
>JAKSRZ010000087.1 GCA_024403375.1 Lachnospiraceae bacterium | reverse complement strand
CTTTCTCCGGTCTTTTCTTTTGTTACCACAATCTGGTTTTCGATGCGTCTTTTGATTTCTGCGACGTGGGAGATTATGCCTACGAGGCGGTTGCCTTCGGATAGGCTTTCCAGTGCTTTTATTGCTTTGTCCAGGGATTCTTCGTCCAGGGAGCCGAAGCCTTCGTCCACGAACATTGTGTCCAGGTGGATGCCGCCTGCGGATTCTTGGATTTCGTCTGCGAGGCCCAGGGCGAGGGAAAGTGCGGCTTCGAAGGATTCTCCGCCGGAAAGGCTTTTGACGCTTCTTTCGGCACCGTTGTAGTGGTCGATTATGCTAAGGTCAAGGCCTGCTTTGGATTGTTTGTTTGTGGCGGCTCCGCGTTTTAGTTCGTAGTGTCCGTCGGTCATTTTGAGGAATCTGACGTTGGCTCGTTTCACGATTCTATCGAAGTAGAATGTCTGCACATAAGTTTCCAGATTGATCTTGTCCTTTCCGCTTACTTCGCCCCTCGCAGCATCTGCCAGAGCCTTAACCCAGCGGTATTTTTCCTCGGTGTCGGCAATCTGAATAATAGCGTCCTTTATTCCGTCTTCTGCCTTCTCGTTTGCATTGATTCTTGAAATAATTGCAGTCTGTTTAGCGGCCTTTTCTTTGCGTGATTCCTTTATTTCTGACTGTTTCTCCTGTTCGGCTTCCACGTCAATTTCTACAACGTTTTTAAGCTTCTCCTCCAGCTTGCCGATTCCGCCTGCCAGCGTGTTTTTGCGGTCTGAAGCCTCCTGAAGTCCGTTAGTTGCTTTGTCGATGCAGGTCTGAATTGCTTCTGCCTTCTTTTCCAGGTCACCAATATGTTCCATGGCATCGTTTTTTGATTTGAAGGGCAAGGATTTTTCCAGATCCGAGATACGCTTTTCGGAAGTACTCTTTCGAACTGCATCCTCGGCAGCCTTCTTTTCTGCTTCGGAAGCCTTTTTCTTAAGAGCCTCTGCTTCGTCTGTTTTCTTTGGAATCAGTTCTTCCAGCTCAGCACGTCTCTTTTCGTTGTTCTTCGCCGCTTTATAGTCCTTTTGCAGCTTTTCAATCAGAGTGCTTAATGCCTCCTTCTTTGCTGCCAGCTTTTGGGAAACGTCTTCTATGTTGGTGTTTTCTCCTAAAAGGGCACTTGCGGTATCTTCAATCGTCTGCCTTGCGTTTTCTGCTTCACCACGTTTTGTACCTGCAGCCTCACTGGCCTTTCTTGCCTTTTTCTCTGCGGCTTCGGAAGCCGTTTTAAGCTGTTCCAGCTGTTCCTTAGTGGGTGCTTCTGCTGATTTTTCCGCCAGTTTTGGATGATGAAGAGAACCGCAAACAGGGCAGGGTTCGTCCTCGTTAAGTCCCTCTGCCAGAATGCCTGCCTGGTTTGCAAGGTAAGCTCTGTTTTTGTCGTTCCAGGCCTTCTGAGCAGCATCTGCATCAGCCTGAGCCTTTTGGTATAAGGTCTGGGCTGTTCTCAGGTTCTTCAGCAGTGTCTCATAATCTTCACTGGATTTTTCAAGTTCTTTAAGGCTATCCAGTTCTTTAAGCTTATTCTGACCTTCGTTTTTAATCTTTTCTACTTCTGCGGAGCTGTCCTTTAATCCTTGTTTTTCCTGAGTAAGCTTCTCTATTTCCTTCTTAAGTTCAGCTTCCTGTTCTTCAGCTTCCTGCTTAATCTTGTTGTATGAAGTCATTGATTTTTCGGCATCTTTGACCTGTTTTCTTTCAGCTTCCAGCTCGTCATATTGAGAAATGGTAACCCTCATGGTTGTTGCCTCGTTCTTTGCAGCTTCCATTTCGGGCTTATTCTTTTTGGCCTCTTCAGCCTCCTTTGTAAGCCTGATAAGCTCAATTTCCAGTTCCTTCAGTTTTTCCTTTTCGATTTCCAGCTCGGATCTGGTTTCTCTTATATTCTTACCGTTTTCTATTGTCTTCGTAAGTGCTTCTATCTCTTCGTCTGCCTTTTTTAATTCCTCAGTCAGCTTGTCAGCACTTTCCTTGTCTTCGCTTATAATTTTTTCAAGAAGATCAACCAGTTCTGCTGTCTGGCTTTCTCCGTTCTTGGCCTTTTTCAGGTCAACTGAAAGCGGATTGTTCTCGTCACATTCTGTAGAAGTAAGAAATGTTCCGATCTTCTTTTTTGTGTCCGCCATGTCTTTACTAAGTCCGGCAGCTCTTGTTGCCAGCTCGTCCTGAAGGCGCTGGTAGTTATCTGTTTTGAAAATGTTTCTGAAGATTTTTGCCCTCTCCACGGTATCCGCAAAAAGCATATCAAGAAAGGCTCCCTGAGCCAGCATTACAATCTGGGCAAACTGATTCTTATCAACGCCCAATATCTCCTTGATTTTGGTATTTACTTCAGTGGTTTTTACTGCAAGTACAATTCCTTCAGCATCTGTTAATTCAGCTCCTGCAGCTGTTTTGGTGGTTCCTTCCCCGTTCTTCTTATTTCTCATATATTCGGGGTTACGTTTTACATGATAAGTTTTTCCGTTATTGGTAAACCAGAGTTCAACCTCAGTAGGTGTATCCCCATCAGCAAACTTGGAACGAAACATTCCCGCATCACGGTTTTTTCCGCTGGCTTCTCCGTAAAGAGCGTAGGTTATGGCATCAAAAATTGTGGTCTTTCCTGCTCCGGTAGTTCCGGTAATAAGGTAAAGCCCCTTTTCTCCCAGTTCATCAAGATTTATTTCGGTTCTTGCCGCATAAGGGCCGAAGCCTGTCATTATCAGCTTGTTTGGTCTCATTTCCTACCCCCAGATTGTGTTGATCAGTTCCTCTGCAAATTTTCTCTGTTCCTCGCTCATGGGCTGATTGTACTGCTGCTCAAACAGCTCCGAGAACAGTTCTGCAGGCGACTTGCTTTCTACATTGTCAGCACCGCTTATTATCTTGTTTTCTCTTGTTCGTTTATTGTCATAATCCAGCTTCATTATGTTGGAGTACACGGTTCTGAGCCTGTTCATAGCCTCCGGAATATCGTCTTCATCCGTAAGTGTCACGTGAACATAGTCGGTTCGCCAGTTGGTTCCCTCATAGTAGCTTTTCGTCATAAGTTCGTCGTAGGTTCCTCTCAGTTCCACCCAGTCTCTCTTAGGAATAAGTGGGATTGTCCTTATCTCGACATTGCCCTTTTCCGCCATTTCCACGATAGTAACGGACTTTTTATCGTTGCACTCTGGAAATGAGTACTTAAGTGGGGTGCCGCAGTATCTTACGGTTTCTCTGCCGCACTTCTGGGGACGATGAATGTGTCCCAAAGCCACATAATCAAAGGCTTCAAAGGTTTTTACGTCAATCTCGTCTGTACCGCCCACGCTTCTGTCCTCTGATTCACAGGTTTCCGCTCCGGTTACAAACTGATGGGTGATAAGAACATTTCTCTTGCTCTCGTCAATGTTCATTTTTGCTATGGCCGCACGAACAGCATCATCGTATGTGATAATGCTTTCTCTCTCTTCCTCGGGCAGAGTCGCACGCACGTGGACAGGCTTAACAAAGGGAAGCATATACACAAGAATCTCCCCAAATTTGTCCTTAACAGTAACGGGCCTAATATTTCCGTCGTATATAGGCGACATATGGATTCCTTCTGCATCAAGTATCTCTGAAGCAAAAGCGATTCTTTCTGCCGAGTCATGGTTTCCGCTGATGACAAACACTTCTGTTTTCATTTTGGAAAGTGATGCGAGAAAGCTGTCAAAAAGAGTAACTGCCTCCGCACTGGGCACAGACTTGTCATAAACGTCCCCCGCAATAAGCACCGCGTCCGGCTTTTCTTCTTCAACAATTTTCTGTATTGATTTAAGGATGTATTCCTGGTCCTCCAGCATGGAAAACTCGTTCACTCGCTTGCCGATATGTAAATCCGAAAGATGTATAAACTTCATTTACCTTCTCCTTTTTTCAAAGATACGAGTATCATCTCATATCATTCGGTGATTTTTCTCCCCATCTGAATTCAACCCTTAAGAAATTCAGTTACTTTCTCCTCAGCCTTTCTGATTGCCTGTTCCGGAGAATCTCCTTTCAGCATGAAGCCCACAAAAAGTGCCGCAAATCTGTCACCTGTGCCGGACACATTTTCCTTTACCTGCTCATACTCAATGAGCTTTACTTCATTGTTTGTTTTCAGGGCAACTACTGTCTTCCCATCAACTAAGGCGCCGGTTATAATAGGATTCGAAGCCCCCATTTCGACCAGTGTGCTAAGAAGTTCTGATATTTCCTCTGCATTTACGCCACCCTCACGGTATTCAGTATCCGTCAGCAGACACGCCTCCGTATAATTGGGAAGGCAATAATCAGCCTCCTTCAAAAGCTTTTTCATGGCAGCAAGATTTTCAGGCTTTATGGATTTATATGCATGTCCATTGTCTCCCAGAACCGGGTCAATAAAAATACGCGCTCCAAGCTTTTTCTGTGCTACACAAAGCTCTGCCGCAAGCTCAGCCAGCGAAGCATCGGGAATAAAGCCCGTAAGAACCGCGTCAAAACCTTCTCCCGAAGCAATCCAGTTATTAATCATTTGGGTTGCAAAATCCGTTGTATTAAGTGCCACTGCATCTTCTCGACATAGAGGGTAGCTCAGAAGCTTTGAAGGCACCGGAAGCACCCCCGCTCCCATATCTCGAAGTACAGGCATCTGTATTCCCAAAGCTATTTCCGCACATGTTGTAAAATCATTTATTATTACGCAAGTCTTTTTGTTCATAATCATCCCTCCAAATATAGGATTTATTATAATTATTACTTTCAAAGAAAACAACCTGTGCTAAGGTATTATGACAGAAGAAAAATCCGTTTGCTCGGAACCGCTTTGACATCTCGAAGGCTTCGCTTTCTCGATGTCCGTTTGCTTAAAAGGAGTGCCTTTTTCGAGGCACTCCTTTGGTGTTATCTTGTAAATTGTGAAATAAACTGCCATGCCTTATCAGCTGTGTGATGGCGGTACTCATGCACCTGATTGCTGACGCTGGCAAAGGCTGTACGGCAAACGCCGTCTGCACTGTCAAAGTAGTGAACCGTAAGTGTGCTTCCACGGCTTTCGTCGTAAAGCTTTTCCACTCTGTCTCCGGCCACACAATATATAGGGTCTTCCCACTGATCCTTTTCTTCAAAGGTCTTATCGAACTTCTTAACGCATCCGTTGACTTCTGCTGCATACTTGATTCTTTCAAGTGCCTGTGCTGCCTGGAAAGGAAGCTCCGGAAGGTGAGAATTTTCACCGCCGGAATAGAAAATCGGCACGGGAATCGTTGTATTAAGCTTGTCCCCAAGGTCATATCCCATGGGATTGTTTTTTACAGGGAAAAGTGCACTTGCAGGTGCCATTCCCGCAAACATTGTAGGGAATTCCTGGAACATGTCCCATGTCTTTCCGCTGCCCATAGAGAAGCCTGCCGCATAAATACGATGCTCATCCACATTGTAACGTTGCTTGATCTGCTCAATAACCTGAACCACCTCGTCTGCAGGTACGTTGTGGTGATTGTCAAGAGCAACGTAAAGGAAGCCGTACTTGTGGCACACTTCCCACCAGCCTGAAACGAATGTAAGGAACATGGACGAGTCCCCTGCTCCATGGAAGCCGATAAGCAAGGGTGCCGGACCATTGTCAAAGATACCGTTATTGTAATATGCAAAGTATCCAACCTTGTGCTCAGCGGTATCTTTATACTGTCCCCAGTTTCTGGGAGAAGTTTTTACCACAGCAATTCCGGACTCTTCAGTCATATTTAATGCCTCAAAATCAGGCTCGATTTCCATATTGCCGCACCACATCTTAAAACGACGTACAAAGGCCTTGAAGTCATCCTTGTAGTCGGCTGTGGACTTAACAAGAAGGTTCTTGCACTCCTTGAAGGCTGCGTTTATCTCCAATGAATTTCCAACGCTCAAGATACCGATATCAGTTCTTTCAACCTGTGGAAGCACACTGAGGCGTTCCATTGAACAGCAGGCAGGAGTAATTTCTCCCGGTCCCCAAAGGAATTCTCCCTGAAGTGTCTTTAAGAGGTTCTTTGCAACGTAGTCAGCGGACTCGCCGAAGCTGTAAATATCGGTTCTGAATTTTGCTCCTCTTATGTAGTAGCCCTTGAATACACGTCCAAAAAGGTCATGCACATTTGCGATACCGTCAGAATAATTGGAATCCATTCTGACCTCGCCTATAACATCCACATAAAGCTGCTCTGTTGCATTTTTCCAGCCACCATCAGCTGTGGGATACACAAAGAGTACGCTGGAATCCACGTCTGCGGCAATTTTTTCCAGTCCGCTGGTTTTTGCAAACTCAATTGCTTCTTCCATACTCTTTCTCTCTTCTTCAAAAACGAGAAGAAGCGGTGCTCTGAATCCATAATTATTTATCTGACCATCAATATCGTTAGCAGGAACGTATGCCTTCAGATAAAAGCTGTCAAATGTGTACTCCCAATACTTTCCGCCGTCCGCAAGAGTCTGTACGGCAGGTCTTTCATTCATAGCCATAAAATACCTCCTGAATATCTATGCAAATATTGCTGCAAGAATTATAACATTGAGGCATAACTATACAAACCTATCTATTGCCAAATGGCAGTGCGTATAATATCAATCATTGCCAATTTTTATACTGCTTTCCACACAGACTCTGCAAAGCCACATGGATATAACGCTTACAATCATGGAATATTTTACGTTTCCGGCACCCCTAAGGGCGTTAGGAAGAGTGAAACTTAAGTGCCATACCGACACTTACCCCGAGCAGCTGCTCAAACAGCAACGGAATCATAAGTTTTTTTTTACCTTGCCCTGTCCATCTCTACAAATCCTTTTCACTGAACTCCAGTACATAAGTCGAATTATCTCTGGGATCCACTCTCGAATCCGTGCCGGTGACAACAAAACCACACCTCTTCGCCAGCTTACGCGAAGGCTCATTAGCTATCCGGGCGGAATACACAAACTTAACAGCCCCGGCCTCCTTTGCCGCCGCAAGAAGAGCCTTCAACACCTGTGTCCCATAACCATGCCCCACAAAACTCGGCCCTATGGCTATCCCCGTGTCCTCACAAATTCCCGGCTCTATTTCCTTCATTCCCGCAAAGCCTATAACCTTACCTGACTCCTTCTCCTGAATAAAAAATGTATACTTATGATACCGCTGAAACACCTCAGACTTCTCTGCCCGTATTACGGCATCCGCCTCGCTGTGCGTCGGTTCCCACAACATATATCTGGCGCTCTCATCATGCCGCCACAAATTCTCATACATATCCTTCCAGTCAGCCCTGCACGCCTTCCTCAGAAGCAGATTCTCCGTTTCCAACCGCAAATCACTATAGTCCGGCCATTCCGCCCCCACATCCAGATTATTTTTCCGAAGCCAACTGTCCGCAACTACTTCCAACTTCTCTTCTCCCCCATCACTTACAAGAGTTACAGATACCATCGCCTCATCCGAACTTCCACTCCGCTCCTCACAACCATAATCACCATCAAAAATATGCTTTATGTACCACATACAAACTCACCCCTATAAAAATCTTACAAGCAATAATAAATGAAATGCTTGCCCAGTTCAATAAAAAACTACACTGAAGACACGCCGCGGTCTTTTGGGGCTTCCGCGAGGTCTTGATACCGCGAGGCAAGCAGGAGACCTCGGCACGAGGTCTCCTGCAAAAAAGTGAGGTAAAGATACCGCGAAAGCCGACCAGCGCTCCGCTTCCCAGCGCAAAAAAAGGAACTCACAAATGAGTTCCTTTTTTAGTAGCGAGAGGGGGATTTGGTCTCGCGTCACGTGATTCATTCGCCGCAAGCGGCTTTGAATCACTACGCTCGGTCGGCGCTTAGCGGTCCCCACCGGGGACCAGCGCCCCTCGTTACTGCGGGACTTATCACGAT
Organism: Lachnospiraceae bacterium; assembly: GCA_024403375.1. Classification (GTDB taxonomy): domain Bacteria; phylum Bacillota; class Clostridia; order Lachnospirales; family Lachnospiraceae; genus RGIG3528. Next base: position 185 of record JAKSRZ010000087.1, on the reverse strand, counting down.
TTGCAAGCAAATCGTGATCTGGCAGAAGTGGCGCTCTCGCGCCACTTCTGCACCCTTTAGGGAAGAGGCGGGTTCAAATCCCCCTCTTTCGCTACACGCAAAAAAAGTCCGATTAAATCGGACTTTGCGTGTAGCGAGAGGGGGATTTGAACCCTCGACACTGCGGGTATGAACCGCATGCTCTA
>JAKSRZ010000086.1 GCA_024403375.1 Lachnospiraceae bacterium | reverse complement strand
GCAGAAACAATGCTTGAGTATGCTGCATCTGAAAATCTTGAGGCTGTATGCGTAGCTACAGTTACAGAAGAGAAGAGACTCGTTCTTAAGTGGAGAGGCAAGGAAATCGTTAACATTTCCCGTGCTTTCCTTGATACTAACGGTGCTCATCAGGAGGCTTCCGCTATTGTTACAATGCCTTCCGAGGATAAGAGCATCTATGATTTCCATGGTTACAAAGCTCACTCTGTAAAGGCAGCTGAAGGAAAGAGCCTTAAGGAGCAGTGGACAAATCTTATGGCAGACCTTAATTCATGCTCTAAGAAGGGTCTCTGGGAAATGTTCGACTCCTCCATCGGAGCATCAACAGTGCTTATGCCTTACGGTGGTAAGTATGAGCTTACACCTATTCAGACTATGGTTGCAAAGCTCCCTGTCCTTCGTGGTGCATGCGACACAGTTACAATGATGAGCTACGGCATGGATCCCTTCCTCACAAGCTGGAGCCCTTACCATGGTGCAGTTTATGCAGTTATTGACTCTGTGGCAAAGATTGTTGCTGCAGGTGGTGATTATACAAAGATTCGTTTCACATTCCAGGAGTTCTTCGAGAAGCTCCGTGACGATGCAAAGCGTTGGGGTAAGCCTCTTGCCGCACTTCTTGGTGCATATGAGGCACAGGTAAGCCTTGGACTTCCTTCAATCGGTGGTAAGGACTCTATGTCCGGATCCTTCAATGAGATTGATGTTCCGCCTACACTTTGTTCCTTCGCTGTATGTGTTGATAAGGAAAAGAACATTGTTTCCAACGAGTTCAAGAAGGCAGGAAACATGCTTGTTCTCTTCAGAATGGCTTGCGATGAAATCGATGGAGAGAAGGGCTATGGTCTTCCTAACTATGAAGAATTCAAGAAGACAATGGCGTATATCAGAAGCCTGAACGAGAGAGGCATTATTGCATCAGCCAACGCTATTACAGGTTCAGGTGCTGCAGATGTTATTGCTAAGGCAGCATTTGGTAATATGCTGGGTGCAGTTGTAACTCCTGACTATGTAAAGGAGCTCTTCGAGGCTAATCATGGTGCAATCCTTGCAGAAGTTAGTGCTGCAGCAGTGGATGAAATTCTTGCAAGCGGCATTTTTGCAGAGGTTGTGGGTGAAGTTATCAACGTTCCCGAAATCCGTTGCGGTGAAGCAGGAACAATTGCACTTGCTGACCTTCTTAATGCTTGGAAGGGTACACTTGAAAGCGTATTCCCCACAAAGACAACAGGTGCAGAAAAGGCTCTTGAGAAGGCCGGCATTTCAAATCCTTCCATGCCTCTTTACAATACAAAGACTATTCTTGTGGCTAAGAATAAGGTTGCAAGACCTAACGTATTCATTCCTGTATTCCCCGGAACAAACTGCGAGTACGATCTCTTAAGAGCTTTCGAAAAGGCAGGAGCAAACGTGAATACAGTGGTATTCAGAAACAGAGACGCTCAGGACATCAAGGAATCGGTTGATGCATTCGAGAAGGCTATCAAGGAATCTCAGATCATCATGTTCCCCGGCGGCTTCTCCGCAGGTGACGAACCTGACGGTTCAGCAAAGTTCATCGCTTCTGCATTCAGAAACGTTAAGCTTACAAATGCGGTCAATGATCTCCTTAAGCAGCGTGATGGCCTTGTGCTTGGTATCTGTAATGGCTTCCAGGCAGTAATCAAGCTTGGTCTTGTTCCTTACGGCGAAATCTGCGATCAGCAGCAGGATTCTCCTACACTTACACAGAATGCAATCGGACGTCACATTTCAAAGTCCGTATACACAAAGGTTGTTTCCAACAAGTCTCCTTGGCTTAAGAACTGCGAGCTTGGTGGTGTTTACACAATTCCCGCTTCTCATGGTGAGGGCCGCTTCGTAGCTACAGGTGAGTGGCTTAAGAAGCTGGTTGAAAACGGACAGGTTGCTACACAGTATGTTGACCTTAACGGAAATCCTTCCTATGACGAAGACTTCAATCCTAACCTTTCCTACATGGCAATCGAAGGTATTACAGATGCTTCAGGCCGTGTACTTGGTAAGATGGCTCATTCCGAGCGTATCGGTGACGGTGTTGCAAAGAACATCTTCGGTCAGCAGGATATGAGAGTATTTGAGGCCGGTGTAGAATACTTTAAGTAAAATCAAATATACGAGCATAATAAAGGCGTGTGAGAAATGAATAATCATTTTTCACACGCCTTTTTTGGGGGAAGGGGAATGGGGGAAGGTAATAGGTTATCTTACTTCTTTTTTTAATCTGTCAAGTATGCGTTCTACCTGAGTTATTGCGGAAGATACCTGGTGTCTTGCATCTGCAATTCTTGACTGCATGAGTATGTCTGCCAGCAGGCCGTCAAAGAAGAAATCTGCAAAGGTATAAAAGCTTCCGAGATTAAGGTCGGGAATGTATTCATCAATGTCGTCAAGCTCTCTGCTGAAACGTGCGAGATTGCATTTTGCATCGGACATACACTGCTGAGCCCTACGAACTCTTGAATGCTTGAACAAATCCGTCATAAGACCGCCGCCGAGAATATCCATTACGCCCCAGTTCTTGGCCTTTCTAAGATACATATCTGCCTCTCTGAGACTTCTTAAAGCAACCTCTCCGGCCTGTATAGCTTCGTTTATTTCAAGATTTAAGTTAAATGCCATATTGTGTACCTCCGTTCGCTGTCGATGATGATATGATACTATGCGAGAGGTGGGCGTTCAACGTTCAAAACGGCGTAAAAGGAGGTCCTAATTCGCCAAAACAAAAAATCAGGAGAAAATAACTATCAAAAGAACCGAACTAATCTGATATAATTATTTCAGACAAACAAATGCGGGGTGAAAGTATGGGCATTTTTGAATACATAGTTATAGGTATCGGAGTATTAATTGTTATATTATTGGTGGTTTTGCTGGGAAAAGTGTCAGCACTCAGAAAGGGACTTGCCTCAGAGGTAAGCCATGAGGTGGAGGAGGCTCTGGAAAATGATCTAGCAAATCAGCGAAGCGAGCTGAATCAGCGACTTGACGGTTTATATCACAATATAAACCTGAATATAAATGCCAGATTATCTCAGTTTGAGCAGACAATGACATCAAATAATGCTGCACTGGATGGCAGAATGGAAGCAATGCGTCTTGCCACTGAACAGCAGCTCAGGGAAAACCGTGAAACCACGCAGACAAAGCTTGATGAAATGCGTGAAGCAAATCAGCAGAAGTTATCTGAGATTCAGGGGACTGTGGCAGAAAAGCTTGATAAAACTCTGGCCGAAAGAGTCAACGAGTCCTTTAAGAGTGTGTCACAACAGCTGGAACAGGTGTACAAGGGACTTGGAGAAATGCAGACACTGGCGTCCGATGTGGGAAGCCTTAAAAATGCCCTTGTAAATGTAAAGGTGAGGGGAGAAATCGGAGAGGTTCAGCTTTCAAGAATACTGGAGCAGATGCTTACCGCTGAGCAGTATGACGAGAACGTTATTACGAAAAAGGGCAGCAGGGATCCGGTTGAGTTTGCCATTAAGATACCGTCCAAAAATTCAGACTCAAAATTCATTTATCTCCCTGTGGATGCAAAGTTCCCGTTGGACAGATACAATGCACTGGTTGAGGCTTATGAGGAAGGAAGCCGTGAGAAGGCAGATGCGGCAAGAAAGGCCTTGAAAGAGCGAATTCTCACCGATGCAAAGAACATTTACACAAAGTATATTTCCGTTCCTGATACAACGGATTTTGCCATTATGTTTTTACCTACAGAGGGCCTCTTTTCTGAGGTTATCAGAGATGTGGAACTTACGGAAAAGCTTCGCGTGGACTTCAAAGTAACAGTATGCGGACCGTCAACCATTACGGCCTTCTTAAACAGCCTGCAGATGGGCTTCCGTACACTTACGGTAGAAAAAAAGAGCAATCAGATTGCTCTTACACTAAGTGCTGTTAAAACAGAATTTGGAAAATTCGGGGAAAGCCTTACAAAGGTACAAAGGACCTTGGAATCTACGGGAAAAGAGCTGGATCAGCTGGTGGGAACCAGAACAAGAGCCATTAACCGTAAGCTTAAAGATATTGATACAATATCTGAAATCGAAACATCAAATCTGCTTTCGGATGAGGATGAATAAGCCTTAAATTTCCACATCCATAACTATTTCAGAAGCCTTTGTTATTTTTGCACGGGCGGAGGTGGCGTCCACGATTTTGGATATGATGGTGTCGGCTTTGGTCACCTCGACTTCAACGCTGATGCAGACTCCTTCTGCATAATCTGTGGAAACGATTTCCACATTTTCTGTATTCAGTAAGTATTGGATTTTACCTAAATCAGTATAGTCCGTGTCGATTTTTAACAGATACCCCGGCTGCTTTTTTATGCGGCAGGCAGCATCTACGGCAGCTTTTGTGGAATCGGTGTAGGCACGAATCAGGCCTCCTGTGCCAAGAAGGGTACCGCCAAAATATCGTGTCACAACGCAGCACACATTTGTGAGTTCTGCACCCTGAAGTACAGAAAGAATGGGCTGGCCTGCGGTTTTCTGGGGCTCACCGTCATCACTGCATTTTACTACATCCCCACGCTCGCCCAGAATGTAGGCGTAGCAATTATGCCTGGCATCCCAGAACTGCTTTTTGGAGTTTTCAATGAAGGCGTTGGCGGCTTCCTCGGTCTCACAGGGAATCAACCTGGCAATAAACCTGGATTTCTTTTCTTCAATTTCGCCGGATGAGGGACCGGCAACCGTAATAAATTCAACCATGTCACTATTGTATAAACGCTTTGGAACTATGTCAACAAAAACCTTGAGATCTTGGCTTTGGCATGGATTTAAGCAAATTTAAGGGGACAGAGATACTTTGTTATGTTATAATTATTCTGTATCGGTTAAGCCCTGTTTAATGGAGGAAAATAATGTCAGAAGATAATGGATTTGTTGATCTTAATAAAGAAGCTACCAAGCGTGATCAGGAGCCGGGAGGCGGAAAGGGCCTGCTCGTAGGCCTTATTATCGCCGTGATCATGCTGATTGCAATTGTAGTGGTTGCTATAATGCTTTTAAGTAAAAGCGGAGTTCTGAATATCGAATCTGGTAAGAAGCAGGAAAATGAACAGAAGCCTGCGGTTGAAGTTGTGGACAATTCGGAAAAACCAAAGGATACTGAGAAAAAGCCGGATCCTACGGCTACTCCCACTGCAATGCCTGACCCTGTGGATGCACAGCATTGTAATGATCTTGAGGCTGCAATTCTGGAATCCGGAATTAATAATATGCCCGGAACAAAGGCATTTGTTAATGCTTCCGAAAAGTATGAAGGCCTTGTGATTGAGACTGAAGATTATGAAATCGTGGTAACGAACGGATACACTTTGTACGGCACGGAGCCCTATTGTACCGTATATCTTAAGTATAACGGACATACTGCTTTATATCACTGGGATTATTGCCTTGACGGTGACAATATCAAGAATTTCATTCCTGTTAAGGGACAGTTTATCGGAAACGGAAGAGAGCAGCTGGCCTTTACCTTCTATAAGGACGATGAAAAAACAGGTAAAATTCTTCATGTCGTATCTGCCGATGACCTTTCTGAATATTATGTAATCAATCCTGCAAAGAGCTTTAAGAGCGTCATTGAAATCGATGAGTTCTGGGATGCGGGAATTGCCAGCATTGCCAGAATCGTAGCCAATGACAGGGCATATTATGTTTCATTGCCTCACTTAAGTGAAGAGGCGGCAATGGAAAAATACAAGCTGGAACTGGATATAAGAACTGATTACAACATTGACGTGAATAAGATAACAATGAAGAGCATGGTGGCTCTTTCAGATGCAGGATTTATCGGAGAAATACGATCCGACGTTACCTTCACAAGTCGTGATATGTTCCAGTGCAGCTCCAACACATTCTATCTCTACAGCACAGACGATTTTAATGATAAATATCATGTTGGAATCATTGAGCCTATCACCCTGGAAAGAGCAATTCGCAGCAGAATCACGGTTTCCGGCTCAAACGGAGAGAAACTTTTAGCAGAGCTTCAGAGCAATGTTCCGCTTACCGACAAGGATCCTCATAATTATGCATATGACGAAAAGACAGGTCTTAAGGGCTACTATGAAGATGGTGTGAATAAGGCCATGTTCGGCGTCGATGTGTCCCGCTGGAATGAGGATATTGACTGGAAAAAGGCCGCTGATGCGGGCGTAGAATTCGCGATTATCCGTGCAGCCTACAGAGGAACGGCAGCAGAGGGAAATCTCTACACAGATACCTACTTTGAAAAGAACATAAAGGGTACTATAGAAAATGGTGTTAAGGCCGGTGCATATTTCTTCTCACAGGCAATTACTGTAGAAGAAGCTATTGAAGAGGCAAACTATATAATCAAGGTGCTGGAGCCGTACAAGGATAAGATCACTTTCCCCGTAGCTTTCGATACCGAAAAGGCCGATAACGCCCGTGCAAACGATCTTTCCTGTGAGGAACGTACCGCAGTTGCAAGAGCCTTCTGCGACACAATTAAGAATGCAGGCTACATCCCCATGATTTATTTCTCCACAAACTGGAGCGTTATGAACCTTAATCTGGAAGACCTGGCCGACATAGACATATGGTACGCATTTTACAGTGACAACATATACTACCCATACGATTACAAAATCTGGCAGTATCAGAGCGATGGTGCACTTCCCGGCTTCAATGGTCACGTGGACATGAACGTAGGCTTTAAGGACTACAGCAAACAGTAAGGAAAACGGTGAATAAATGAAGCATAAACGACTGAACAGAGACGGTTGGGGATTTCAGTACTATCCCTATTATCAGATGCGAATTGATAATGATCTGTTCCACGGAATGGCTTGCCTGATTCGCCTTACTGATGGAAAGGCTAACTACTGGCGTACACCCAAGGCCGGCAGAGTTCAGGTGACCGGTGGCGGCATGACCTGGCTGGAACTGGTTCCGGATAACACTAACAGAGTCATAACGATAATCTATTACAAAAACGGCACCCACGACGAAAAACGAGCAAACTATCCGAAGGTATCCAATACAGAATACCAGCCCTCAATATGGTATATAGATATCATTGAGGGCATAGAATACGATGAGTACGGAATCGCAGTTTTCATTGACAAATACCTTGACGTGATTTTCACACCCGAAGGAGACGTTAAGATTGACGACAAGGACGAACTGGACGCCGCCTATTCATCAGGAGAACTGAGCACCGAACAATACGAAGCAGCCGTCAAAGAGGGGGACCTTATTGTTCAAGAACTCTGCACCGACATACCCAAGACAGAAGCCTGGTGCTCCGCAGTAAGGCAGCTTGTTGAGGACAGAATAGCCGCAGGAGAACCCATAAAAAAGTGCCGCGAAGTTCTGGAAGCCGAAGCCACAAAAACGGCAAAATGAAGAGGCACAATAAATTTTCAATTTGTTTAAAATAATACTTGCAAAAAGAAAAATTCAGTAGTATAATAACGTTCGTTCGCTGGAAAGCGAACAACATAGGGCTATCGCCAAACGGTAAGGCAACGGACTCTGACTCCGTCATTTTCAAGGTTCGAATCCTTGTAGCCCTGCTAAGGGAATCACGAAAGTGGTTCCCATTTTCTTTTCTAAATTTCTGTTTTTCATGGATATCAGATTCCGATACATAATCATGATTTATGGTGACAAACTTAATATGGAGATTAGCGCAAAAGGGGCTTTGAGGCGGCCGACGGCGGAACAGACGGAGCGAATAGCGTTAAGGCGATTTGGCTCCGTAGGAAATTGCCGGGTGTAACGTAGCAAGTAAACCTAAGCCAATATTGCTCCGTAGTAAATCGGCGGGTGTAACGTAGTCGACAAGCTTAACGCAGAATTGCTCCGTAAGAAATCATCGTGCGTAACGTAGCTGGCAAGCCAAGGGCGGTATTGCTCCGTAGTAAATCGCCGAGAGGAACGTAGCAAGCAAGCCTAAAGCAGTATTGCTCCGTAGTAAATTGCCGAGAGGAACGTAGCAAGCAAGCCTAAAGCAGTATTGCTCCGTAGTAAATCGGCGGGTGTAACGTAGTCGACAAGCTTAACGCAGAA
>JAKSRZ010000085.1 GCA_024403375.1 Lachnospiraceae bacterium | reverse complement strand
CAAAATTTGCGGAATTGTGCTTGTAATCAGATGCATAGTGGCTGCACTGTTCTATTTCGTCAAGCGAAATAAAGACGAAGGAAAAATCGGGACAGGTGCTTTGGTAGGAAAGCTTATAGGAAATGTGTGCATAATCGTTACTTGCCTTGTTCCGGCACTGCTGTTTACGGGTTATAACGGATTTAAGACAGGTGGCCCTTATGAGGTAAAGACGGCAGAGGCAATCTTGATTGATGGCGAAAGAATTGAAAAATTTGAGAAAGATGGCTCTATGAGAGAGGTTCCGGTATATTTTTATTATCCTGATACTGAAGAAGGAAAGTTTCCACTGATTATTTTCTCCCACGGTGCTTTCGGATATTATCAGAGTAACTCTTCCACATATATGGAACTGGCAAGCCGGGGCTATGTGGTTGTAAGCATGGACCATCCTTACCATTCGTTTTTTACTAAGGATACGGCGGGAAAGCTGGTTACGGTAAATCCTGATTTTATTAATTCTGTAACGGCAATCAATCAGGAGGATGTTTCTGAAGAGGAGGTTTTCGCCTGTGCAAGCGAGTGGGTTGAACTTCGAAAAGGAGATATGAATCTGGCTATAAACAGCATTAAAGAAGCGTCGGAGAAGGGGGAACTCAGTGACGCCTGGTATACAGCTGATGAAAAAGAAATTATTTTAGGTGTCATAAATATTACGGATTGTGATAAGATAGGTGTTATGGGACATTCACTTGGAGGTGCTGAGGCAGTATACATCGGAAGAACAAGAGATGACATCGGTGCGGTTATAGATCTGGATGGATCAATGCTCAGCGAGAGACTGGATATTGAAGGAGACCACTACGTTTATTCAAAGGATCCCTATCCGGTACCTGTACTTACCATTGACAATGAGGAACATTACGAATTAGGAGCCGAGATGGGTAACCTTTATGTAAATCACTACGTTGTTGAGAATGCTATTGATGGACACAGCACATATTTTAAAGGAAGCGAGCACATGAATTTCACCGATTTACCTATGTTTTCGCCATTCCTTGCGAGGATGCTTGGCACCGGCAGCATTGACAGTGAGTCATGTATTCGTCAGACAAATGATATTGTCCTTATGTTCTTTGACTATTATCTGAAGGATAAAGGAGAGTTGACTCTTAAGGAGTACTACCAATAAATTTATGAAGATTGCGGTTAAGCAAATATCAAAAGAACAGGAAGAACTGGTGGCGGTTTATTGTCATGAGGTTAGTGATGAGGTTCGGGAAATCGTGGGCTTCGTCAAGTCGCTTCAGGGGCAGCTTACCGGAAGCATGGACGGCAGGGAGTATGAGATAGCAATAACAGATATCTACTATGTGGAATCCGTGGATAATCGTACTTACCTTTATGCGGCGAATAAGGTGTATGAGACGAAGATGAAGCTTTATGAGCTGGAGAACACCTTGGGAAACAAGCGTTTTATGCGAGCTTCAAAGTCAGTTATTCTCAACCTGATGAAGGTCAGATCCATTAAGCCTGCAATGAACGGAAGATTTACGGCAGTTCTGCAAAGTGGTGAGGAAATTATTATATCGAGAAAGTATGTGCCGGATCTGAAAGAAAAAATCAGAGGGGGTAAATAGCATGAGCGGAAAAGAATTCTTCAGGGAGGTTACTCGCGATTTTTTTGTCATTGTAACATTCTGTAATTTGGCAGTATTTGTTTTGGGAAGCATATTTAAGCCTGAAGCAAGATTTGGATATGAAGCATTCCTGTCTCCACTGATTTATGGTGTTTTGGGGGTTCTTCCCGGTGTACTTATGTACTCGAATCACGAACTGAAAATACGTGAAGTCATTGTGAGAAAAGCCATACAGCTGGTGTTCCTTGAAGCTATTATGTATCTGGTGGTGTTCGGAATTGACGGAATGAAAAAGGAAGACCCACGTGTGCTTGTTGGATTGGGAGTGAGTGTGCTGATTATATATGTGCTTGTTCCGATTATCGACTGGATAATTGACAGCCGCGAGGCTAAACAACTTACAGAAGACTTGCTTGAGTTCCAGAAAAACGAAAAAGAATAAACTATGTCGGCAGGGAGAGGTTAACCTTGCCGACATTTTTATGTGAATCGAGATGGGTTAATACAGGTTTTATAGTTTTTTTATACTTTATAAAGCGTTTGGGATGCTGAACATACGGCAGAATTACAATATTTCTGATATAATACAGAGTGACTTATTGGGTTTATAAAAAAGTGAAAGCAGGAGTTTATTATGGCATTACAGAACTTACGCACTATTTGTTATTCGGATGAAATAACGGTTTTCTGGGATAAGGATGAGAAAAAGGGACCATATAGATTATATGTAAACGGAGAAAAATATGTGAGCCCAAAATCAACTCACTTTACACTCAAGGGCCTTTGGCCGTCCATGAAGTTATTTGTGGAAATTGAGGATGAAATATTGCAGCTGGAGACCACAGCTCAGAAGAGGGTAATAAATATTGCAGAGCCGCCGTATAATGCGGTGGGTGACGGCAAAACCATGAATACTTCAGCAATTCAGAAAGCGATTGATGACTGCAAGGCAGATGAATGCGTTTACATTCCTAAGGGAACTTTCCTGACAGCGGCACTGGATCTGCATTCAAATATGGAGTTATATCTCGAGGATGGTGCGGTTCTTCTTGGAACAGCGAATCCTGAAGACTACCTGCCTAAAATTCACAGCCGTTTTGAGGGCCTGGAGATGACCTGCTACAGAAGCTTTCTTAATATGGGCACCCTGGACCATACAGCAGGGTACAACTGCGAGAATGTTATTATACGCGGAAAGGGAACTATTCAGTCCGGTGGTGCTGAGCTGGCTAAGGCTATAATCCGTACAGAAAGAGAAAATCTTCGTGCCTACATGGAAAGTCTTACAGAGGAAGAACGTAATTCTTACGAAAATGCAGATACAATTCCGGGACGTATGCGTTCAAGACTTATTCAGATGAATAATTGCCGCAACATTACAATATCCGACGTAACACTTAAGGATGGAGCGAGTTGGAACGTACATTTTATTTACTCGGATAACATTACTACCTTTGGATGTACATTTATTTCTGAAGGAGTGTGGAACGGTGACGGATGGGATCCGGATTCTTCCACAAACTGTACAATATTTGACTGTAAATTCTTTACGGGAGACGATTCTGTAGCAATTAAATCAGGAAAAAATCCCGAGGGCAATGTTATTAACAGACCGACAGAGCACATAAGAGTTTTCGACTGCAGCTGTGCATATGGACACGGAATTACAGTGGGAAGTGAGATGTCCGGAGGAGTATCAGATGTAAAGATCTGGGATTGCGATATGGGAGATTCTTTCTTCGGTATCGAAATCAAGGGAACAAAGAAACGTGGCGGTTATGTAAAGGATGTGCACGTGGATAACTGCACAGTAAGCCATATTACGTTCCACGCTGTGGGATACAATGATGATGGCATTGGAGCTGAGTTCCCCCCTGTTTTTGAGAACTGCAGTTTTACAAATCTCAGATTATACGGAATGCTGTATAATCACGAGCGTGAGTGGCATGACTGTCCCGCTGTCAAGCTGGCAGGGTTCGATGTTCCGGGATACGAAATAAAAAATATTCTTCTTGAAAATATAGTTATAGGACGAAAGGATGGCGTGATGACTGAGGAAGAAAAGCATCCGGCACCTATAGATCCTAAAATGCCGGCATGGCAACGCCCGGTGCAGTTCGGACTTCATACATTGAGCCTTGGACTTTGTGAAGGTATTACGATTAAAAACCTGAAAGTCATGTAATGGGGAAAAGGGTTTACGGAAAGAAGGTATCTTCTTATGGATGGAAAACATACAGTGAATAAACTGAATCCTGAAGAGTATTCGGAAGAATTAAGAGAACAGATAGATGCTATAAATGCCAGAATTGACGAGGTAAATGCCGTCGATAGACGTCATGAAGACCATATGTGGCGTGAAACAATGTCTATTATTAACGATGTTGTTGATGCGGGCTTCTGGTGCATGAGATTTGGTGTCGATGGCAATCTTAAAGGGATTTACTGGAACGACAAAATGCGAAGGGTGATGGGGTATCAGGACGGAGAAAAATTGCCCGAATTACCTGAAGAATGGATGAAAAGCGTACATCCTGACGACAGAGAGAGTCTTGAAGCAAGCGTAAACGAATGCTTGTACGAGAATAAAGACCTTAATATCAATTACAGAATCCATCTTCGCACCGGTGAATATAACCTTTTCAAGGTGCACGGAAAATGCATGAAATATCCGAACGGAAAGCCAAGATTGTTTATCGGTACATTTGTTAATGCTACGGTCTGGGAACGTGAAAAGCTGGATATGAATGCACGACTTGATGCCGTACTCGGAGGCGTCAACGGTGGATTGAAAATCAGCAGAAATGAGCTTCATTACCCATACGCTTACATCAGCGAATCGGTTGCAAGAATCCAAGGATACACGCCGGAAGAACTTATGGAGGTATCGGGGGGAACTGCTGTCGGTAACGGTAAGCCCAGTGATATAAAGGCCATAGCCGGCGAAATGATGCATCAGTTTAAGGAAACCAATTCCTATTCTGCGAAGTATCGAGTACGCCATAAAGATGGTCACTGGATATGGATTCAGGACTACGGAAAAAGGGTTATTGCTCACGACGGTCAGGAATACGTTTACAGCCTGATTCAGAATGTGGATGAGCAGGAAATGCTGTACAACCAGCTGGCCACGGAAAGAAAGCAGTACAAGGATGCCCTTATTAAAAACTCGGTTCTTCACTTTTCCGTGGACCTTACAGATGGCTATTATCGAGAGGAAATATACGATTTTACCGGAAAGGCCATATTTGCAACAAATAAAATCCAATTGCCGTACAGTATTGATGACAATGCGGATATCATCAAGAAATATGCTCTTGTGCCTCTGGATGAAATGGCTGAGCGTGCCTATCACACTCAGGATATGATACAGATGTATGAAAACGGTACCTCGCAATTTGAGTACCATGTGTACAATAAGCTTGATGATATGTACATGCGTGCAATCTGTCTTCTGCATAAGAGGGAAGAGGATGACCACGTATATGCCAATTTCATTTTTTATGATGAAACGGCTGAAAAACTTGAAGAATTTGAGCAGAGAAGAGTGCTGGAGACGGCACTGGCTCAGGCGGAATATGCAAACAAGGCGAAAACAATGTTCCTGAGCAGTATGTCCCACGACATACGAACACCTATGAACGCCATTATCGGATATACCAATTTGGCAGAAAAGAGTCTTGGTGATATCGATAAAGTAGGAGACTATCTTTCGAAAATCAGAACATCAAGCAATCACCTGCTGAACCTGATTAATGACGTGCTGGACATGAGCCGCATTGAATCAGGAAAAATCAGGGTTGAGGAATCTGAAAACTCTTTGTCTGAAACAATGAATGAAGTCAGAACCATTGTAATGAATGAGGCAAGGGCTAAGCAACTGCAGATGAACTTTGATATTTCCGAAGTCAGTGATGATTTTGTCTGGTGCGATCAGCTGCGACTTATTCAGATTCTTCTTAATTGCCTGAGTAATTCCATTAAATTTACCCCTGTCGGAGGAACGATTGGGCTGAAAATCAGGCAGCTCTCTTGCGGAAAGTCAGGCTACGGAAACTTTGAATTTGTGGTTTATGATAATGGAATAGGCATGAGCGAGGAATTCGCCAAGCATATTTTCGAGCCCTTTACACGCGAAAGCACCTCCACGGTCAGCGGTATTCAGGGAACCGGACTTGGAATGTCGATTGCCAAAAATCTGGTGGATATGATGGGCGGAAGCATAGCAGTATCCAGCAAGAGGGGCAAAGGGACAGAGGTTATCATTTCGCTTACGTTGAAGCTGTGCGACAATATAATGAGAGAGGGCATCGACACAGAACTGAGCGTTGAATCACAGGAAAACGAAGTTGAAGGCGGAAAAGAGATTTCGCTGTGTGGTCTGAATATCCTTGTAACTGAGGACAATGCCTGCAACAGAGAAATCGCCATAGAGATACTTACAGAGTTCGGAGCTACTGTGGATACCGCAGAAAATGGATTGATTGCCGTGGAAAAGATTCAGAACAGCAATTCCGGCCAATATGATCTGATTCTTATGGACGTACAGATGCCTGTTATGAACGGCTATGAAGCGACAAGGAGAATCAGAGCACTGACGGACCCGGCAAAAGCCAGCATACCCATTATAGCCATGACGGCAAATGCCTTCGAGGAGGACAGAAAAGCTGCCTTTGAATCAGGCATGAATGAGCACGTTCCGAAACCTATAGACGCATTAAAGTTGATTGAAGTATTAAATGAGTGGAAATAAATATGATTCGCAAACATTTCAGAGCATTACTTACAGAAGAGGCTGATCTTGAGAGAGCCGTAAAGGCTGACAGAATTACACTTGAAAAAGCCATAAGAGCCGACAAATGTTGGACGGTGGCACTATATAAACATGGGAGAATGCTGTTCCTTTATGCGGAAATGGTAGATGAAAATATGGCACCTGCAGACATTTTCCCGGAAGTAACCAAGCTGCTCGTTGACTGGGTTCAGAAGGAAGAAATGGTACGCTGGAAGCAGATGGACTACATTTTCTACCATACAATGCCGGAAGACCGTGAGAGCTGGGCACGTCGTGGAAAGAAAACCCGTCGCGGAAGAATTGCTTATTTGCTTCCTGACAAGCTGTTTTCCTACGTCTATTACCATAAGGCCTTAGTGGACGAGGGACTTCTTGAGGGCGATATGTACCAGTCAATCGCACTTCATGAAGATGTGCTGTTTTCGTATTTTGAGGAACCAAAGATTTTTACTCACATAAAAAAGGATGTAAATGAGCCATCAAAAATAATAAATGACTGGCTTGCCGTTGATCCTGAAAGTCACTTTGACCATGAACTGGCAGGAGAACTTAATTTCAGATTTATTGATGAAGTTATTTCTTTGGGAGTGGAGGATTTACAGTGAACTTCAGTGCGGAAATAAACGGAATAATGGTAGAGGCGGAGTATTCTGACGAAGATGTGAAAAACAGATATCTGCCTTTTCTGGAACGACTTACAAAGATGCAGAAGGATAAGGGGGGAAGAGTGCTCGCCATGATCGCAGCACCTCCGGGATGCGGCAAAACCACCCTGCTTCACTTTCTGAAAAAACTTTCTGAGGAAACTCCGGGAGTGCAGCCCGTTACAATAATCGGTATGGATGGGTTCCACAGATATCAGGATTACCTGCTGACACATACTACCGAGAGAAACGGTGAAGAAATTCTTATGGTGAAGATAAAGGGCGCTCCGGAAACCTTTGACCTTCCCAAGCTTACCGAGGCAATAAAAAAGGTCGCTGCGGGAGAAAAAATCGGCTGGCCTGAATATAATCGTATGACACATAATCCACAGGAAAATGCAATTTCTGTGGAAGGGAATATTGTGCTGATAGAGGGCAATTACCTGCTGCTTGACGAGCCGGGATGGAAAGACCTTAAACAATATGCAGATTTGACAGTGCGGCTTGTAAAGGATGAAGAAGTATTAAAAAAACGCCTTGTGGAAAGGCAACATAAAAGTGGAAAAACCTATGAAGAAGCAGAGAAGTTTGTGGAATTCAGTGACATGGCAAACGTAAAACTCTGCATGGAGAATTCGCAGGAAGCTGATATCATATGGGAAGTATAAAAAAATAGAAGCTGTTGTTTGAGAACGCTCAGACAGCAGCTTTCTTTTATTGCATAAATTCAGCGTTAACAAGATGACAGTACTTTGACTGGCCATTGTAATAAAGCTGAAGCTCTCCGGTAATGGTAATAGAATCTCCAACTTTTGGCAGGAACTTTACTGAGGCATCAGGTACGAATTCAACAAAACGCTGACAACAATCGTCCTGATCTATGACCATGCAGGCGTAGTAAACCTGATCTGTAGGTTTTCCGGTAGAATACTGTGAGGCTGAAGAGATAAACAATCCGCTCAATTTTATTGTCTTTCCAACATAATCATCCGGAGAAGAAAGTATATTTTCAATTTCAGAATGAACCATTTCGCCGCTTAATGAAGTGATGTCAATATCTATTGTCTTTTCAGCCTTTTCGGAAGAAGTACCACATCCAAATATTGATAATGCGAAGACAATGACAATAACGCATGCTAATAGCTTTTTGCTCATATGTGACCTCCAGGAAATCGATAAATACGTTGCGTATAATATCATAGAGAGTGAAAGCGTGTCAATTAATGTAATTTGTATAAAGAAAGGCGCTGATTACTTGAAAAGCGCCGAATTCTTCGATATCATACACCATATGTATTCGGAGGTTGTTATGGCGAAAAAGGGTAAACGTGTGCTCTGGAAAAAAATAAAGTAGCAGATGGATATC
>JAKSRZ010000084.1 GCA_024403375.1 Lachnospiraceae bacterium | reverse complement strand
ATTTTGCGGTGGATTTCCTTACTTCTACTACCAAAGCCCTGCTTGACAATGGCCTGAAGGATGGTACATTTGTATCTGCAAAGGGTAAGGACGTTGTTGTTATAGGTGGTGGCGATACAGGTAATGATTGCGTGGGAACATGCATAAGACACGGCTGCAAATCCATAACACAGTTGGAAATGATGCCCAAGGCACCGGATGTTCGTGCGGAAAGCAACCCTTGGCCTCAGTGGCCTCTTGTCTGCAAAACAGACTATGGCCAGGAAGAGGCAATTGCAGTTTTCGGAAGCGATCCGAGAGTATACACAACGACTGTCAAAGAGTTCAAAAAGGACAAAAACGGAAATCTTAAGAGCGTGGTTCTTGTGGAACTGGAATTTAAGACCGATGAAAAGACAGGCAAAAGAACAATGAGCGAGAAAGCGGGCTCTGAGAAAGAGATTCCCTGCCAGCTTGCACTTATCGCTGCCGGCTTCCTTGGTAGTGAAAGCTATGTTACAGATGCTTTCGGCGTAAAGACAGATGCCAGAACCAACGTCTTGACAGAAGAGAACAGTTATAAGACAACTGTTGACAAGGTATTTACTGCAGGCGATATGCATACAGGCCAGTCTCTTGTGGTGAAAGCCGTTCGTCAGGGCCGTGACTGTGCAAGAGAAGTTGACGAATACTTAATGGGATATACAAACTTATAATATCAGAGGTTATATATGTGTGGCTTTACAGGCTTTATAGGCTTTAAGGAAAAGGACATTGAAGACAAAAAGCAGATACTGAAGAAAATGATGGACATGATTATTCATCGTGGCCCCGACAGTGAAGGAATGTTTGTTAACGAAACAGCAGCTATGGGCTTCAGACGTCTGTCCATCATCGACCTTGATAATGGCAGCCAGCCTATGTTTAACGAGACCGGCGACGTTGTTATCACCTTTAACGGAGAAATCTACAATCATCTTGAACTGCGTGAAGAACTTGTAAAAAGAGGCCACACCTTTGCCAATAAGTGTGATACAGAGGTTATTGTACATGGCTACGAGGAGTACGGTAAAGAGGTTGTAAAAAAGCTTCGTGGTATGTTTGCGTTTGTCATTTATGACATGCGAAATAACTGTATTTTTGCTGCAAGAGACTGGTTCGGAATCAAGCCCTTTTATTACACCAAAAAGAAGGACGGATTGATCTTTTCTTCGGAAATAAAGAGTATTCTTGCTTTCCCCGGAGTCGAAAGAAAACTGAACGAGGAGGCACTTGAACAGTATATGTCCTTCCAATATTCGGTTTTACCTGAAACCTTTTTTAAGGACATATATAAGCTTCCTGCAGGCCACACTTTAACAGTTGAGAACGGTCTTACCAAAATCGACAGATATTTTGATCCCCTTATGTGTACAGAGGTTCAGAATGACAGAAACTATGAGGATGTGGTGGCTGAAATAGGTGAGATTGTTCATGAGACAGTAGATACACATATGATTGCAGACGTAGAAGTAGGATCCCTCCTTTCCTCCGGAGTGGATTCGAGCTACGTTGTATCTGAGTTTCCGGGAACAAAAACTTATACTGTTGGTTTTGGCGATAAGGACGGAAAATATAACGAAATCGGTTATGCGGAAGATCTCGTTAAGGAACTGGGAAAGAAGAACAAGAGTAAGAACATAACTGCCGACGAATATTTTGATGCCATTCCCAAGGTTATGTACTACATGGATGAGCCTTTGGCAGATCCATCCTGTGTTGCACTGTATTTTGTGGATAAACTTGCTGCTGAAGATATTAAGGTTGTTCTTTCAGGTGAAGGAGCGGACGAGTTTTTCGGAGGCTACAATATTTATCATGAGCCACTGTCGTTAAGGGGATATCAGAGATTACCCAGGGGGTTAAGAAAAGCAGCGGCAGCGGTGGTAAAGAATCTTCCTGATTTTAAGGGAAGGGATTTCCTGGTAAGAGGCAGCAAATCCGTTGAGGAAAGATTTATAGGAAATGCCAATCTGTTTTCTGTAAAAGAGCGAGAAAAGGTGCTGAAAACACAGCTTACCCACATTACACCGCAGGAAATAGTAAAACCCTACTACGATAAATGCCAAGGCCTTAACGATATTGCAAAAATGCAGTATATAGACATTAATTTCTGGCTTCAGGGAGACATTCTTCTTAAAGCAGATAAAATGAGTATGGCACACAGCCTTGAATCAAGAGTTCCTTATCTTGATATTGAGGTTTTCAAATACGCAAAGAACTTACCGATAGACTATCGTGTTAAGGACAATACAACAAAGAGAGCTTTCAGAGAAGCCGCAAAAAAGAAGATTCCCGAAAGAACAGCTGAAAAGAAGAAGCTTGGTTTCCCCGTACCTATCAGAGTATGGCTTAAGGAAGAAAAATACTTTAACAAGGTGGAGGAAATGTTTATCAGTGATTCAGCAAAACAGCTGTTTGATGTAGCTTATCTTCAGAAACTGTTATGCGACCATAAGGATGGAAAAGCTGATAATTCCAGAAAAATCTGGGCAGTTTACGTATTCCTTGTATGGTATGAGGTTTATATTTCGGGAGCTAATATAAAACATTATTGAATATAATGATTCATATCTCTTGACACACATTGACTTTCATGTTAAATTAGCACCGCTGTTTGAAACAGCAATGACCACCCTGAATAAGGGGTATGCCTAACGGACAGGCGGGTCAGCTGCCGGGCGGTTAAATCCGCGTTATTGATTAGGTTAAAAGCCTAAATTTTATAAGTTGAAAAGCTAATGTCATCTTGTGAAACGGTCAATAAAGCGCAGCGATGTGTCTGAATGAGTAGAAACGTACAGGTATGTAGATACGTGGAGCAGATGATAGATCTGCTCCACTTTTTTTTCAGCCCTGACGCTTTAGCGTGGGGGACTCTACCTATTTAATTAACAAGTTAGGAGAACTCCTGTTATGGATATGGAGAAACAGAAATCAGCACCGATCTGTGAAGCACTTGAACGATTTAAGAAGAAAAGAGTAGTACCTTTTGACGTGCCGGGACATAAAAGAGGCCGCGGAAACCCGGAGCTTACAACGCTGCTTGGACAGCAGTGTGTGGGCATTGATGTCAACAGCATGAAGCCTCTTGATAATCTTTGCAACCCTGTATCGGTTATTGCAGAAGCAGAGGAACTTATGGCGGACGCTTTTGGGGCTGCCCATGCATTCCTTATGGTGGGAGGAACCACCAGTGCGGTTCAGACAATGGTCCTTACAGTCTGCAAGGCGGGCGACAAGATTATTCTTCCAAGAAATGTACATAAGAGTGTTATTAACGCAATGATACTTTGTGGTGCCGTACCGATTTATGTAAAGCCCACCATTCATCCTGTTATAGGTGTGGCTCTTGGTATGGAGGTTGAGGCATTAAAGGAAGCTATAGCGGAAAATCCTGATGCTAAGGCTGTACTTATTAATAACCCTACATATTATGGTATATGCTCCAACTTAAAGGAACTTACAACAGTGGCTCACAGTGCAGGCCTTAAGGTTCTGTGCGATGAGGCTCACGGAACACAGCTTTACTTTGCTGATGGCCTTCCTATGGCAGGCATGAAAGCAGGAGTGGACATGGCAGCCATTTCAATGCACAAATCCGGCGGAAGTCTGACTCAGAGTTCAGTTCTTCTTATAGGACCGGATATGGATAAGGGCCATGTACGTCAGATTATAAATCTTACACAGACAACCTCAGCAAGCTACCTGCTTTTGTCAAGCCTTGACCTTAGCCGCAGAAACCTTTCTTTACGCGGAAAGCAGTCCTTTGCAAAGGTCATCGAAATGAGCGAATATGCAAGAAATGAGATAAATTCCATTGGCGATTATTATGCCTACGGACGGGAACTCATAGACGGAAATTCAGTATTTGACTTTGATGTAACGAAGCTCTGCATCTTCACAAAGCCCATCGGGCTTACCGGCATTGAGGTGTATGATCTGCTTCGCGATGAGTATGACATTCAGATGGAATTCGGAGACCTGGGAACAATCATGGCCTACATTTCCATCGGTGACAGAATGCAGGACATTGAACGTCTTGTAGGAGCACTGGCAGATATCAAACGTCTCTATAAAAAAGAGGGCGAGACACTTGCCTATGTGGATGCGGTTATACCTAAGGTCATATGTTCACCTCAGGAATCCTTCTACGCAGTTAAGGAATCTTTGCCTATAGAGAAAACTGCAGGAAGAGTGTGCGGCGAATCCGTTATGTGCTATCCTCCCGGAATCCCCATTCTTTCTCCGGGAGAGAAAATTACTGATGAAATAATCGGTCACATCCTTTACGCAAAGGAGAAGGGCTGCAGCCTTCAGGGAACAGCGGATCCTGAGGTTAAGGAACTTCGTGTTCTTGAAGGAATACGTGCATAGGAGAAAAAAATGAAACATAATTCAGAGCTTGTTTTTTCAGATAGCCAAAGTATTTCTGCTTCATTAAGCATAAGCGTAACCAAGCAGCTGTACCATGGCGAAAGTGAGTTTCAGGAAATAGACGTTTTTGACAGTACATCCTTCGGAAAATTTCTTGTTTTGGATGGAGAAGTCATTTTCTCGGAATCAGATGAGTTTATATACAATGAAATGGTTGTACATGTGCCTATGGCAGTGCATCCTAATGTAAAGAAGGTACTGATTATCGGTGGTGGCGACGGCGGAGTGGCTAGAGAGTTTACACACTATCCCGAAATCGAACAGATTGATGTGGTGGAGCCTGACGAACAGATGATTGAGGTCTGCAGGCAGTTCTTCCCTACAATGGCCATGGGCTTTGAAGACCCTCGTGTTCATGTTTACAATCAGGACGGTCTTCGTTTTGTCAGAAGCAGAGAGAACGAATATGACATCATTATAAACGATGCAACAGATCCCTTCGGACATGCAGAAGGACTTTTTACAAAGGAATTTTACGGAAGCTGCTACAGAACCCTGAAGGAAGACGGCATAATGGTTTATCAGCACGGAAGTCCGTTCTTTGATGAAGAAGAGTCCACCTTCCGATCGATGCATCGTAAGGTTGTAAAAACCTTCCCCATCAGCCGCGTATACAATGCACACGTTCCAACCTGCGTATCCGGCTACTGGACCTTTGGCTTCGCAAGCAAAAAATATCATCCTATTGATGATTTTAATCCCGAAAGATGGGACGAAAGAAATATAAAAACATGGTATTATACCTCATCACTTCACAAGGCATCCTTTATGTTACCAAGATATGTGGTAGACATCCTTCGTGAGGAAGAGGGCAGAAATTAGTATAGGGAAAAGGAGAAAAGATATGGCAAAATTATTGATTATCGGTTGTGGTGGCGTTGCACGTGTAGCTATTGCCAAGTGCTGCCAGAACTCAGAAGTTTTTACTGAAATCTGCATCGCCAGCAGAACAGTATCCAAGTGTGAGGAAGTAGCTAAGGAGCTTCAGCCCAAGACAGCTACAAAGATTACAACTGCTGCAATTGATGCGGAGGATGTACCCGCACTTACAGAGCTTATTAAGAATTACAAGCCGGATGCAGTGCTTAATGTGGCACTTCCTTATCAGGACCTTACAATTATGGATGCATGCCTTGCCGCAGGCGTACATTACATTGATACAGCAAACTATGAGCCTGAGGATACCGATGACCCGGCATGGCGTGCAGTTTATGAAAAGCGTTGCAAGGAACTTGGGTTCTCTGCTTATTTCGATTACAGCTGGCAGTGGGCGTACCAGGAGAAGTTTAAGAATGCAGGCCTTACAGCACTTCTTGGAACAGGCTTTGATCCCGGCGTAACATCCGTATTTGTAGCATACGCAAAGAAGCACTATTTCGATACAATCGATACAGTTGATATTCTTGACTGCAACGGTGGCGACCATGGCTACAAGTTTGCAACAAACTTTAACCCTGAAATCAACCTTCGTGAAGTAAGTGCTCCCGGCAGTTATATGGAAAATGGAAAGTGGGTTGAAATTCCTGCCATGAGCATTAAGAGAGAATACGATTTTGACCAGGTGGGCAAGAAGGATATGTATCTTCTTCACCACGAGGAGATTGAGGCCCTCGGAAAGAATTTCCCCGAAATCAAGCGTATCCGTTTCTTCATGACCTTTGGCCAGAGCTACCTTGACCATATGAGATGTCTTGAAGACGTTGGAATGCTTTCAACAACTCCCATCAACTTTAACGGACAGGAAATCGTACCTATTCAGTTCCTTAAGGCACTTCTTCCCGACCCTGCAACATTGGGACCTCGCACAGTGGGAAAGACAAATATCGGCTGTATTTTCACAGGCAAGAAGGACGGAAAAGAAAAGACTCTTTACATCTACAATGTTTGCGACCATCAGGAGTGCTATAAAGAGGTTGGCTCACAGGCCATCAGCTACACAACCGGCGTACCTGCAATGATTGGTGCAATGCTTGTGGCAACAGGCGCCTGGAGGAATCCCGGAGTATATACAACAGATGAGTTTGATCCCGATCCTTACATGGAAGCACTTAATAAGTGGGGACTTCCTTGGGTTGTGGATGAAAATCCTGCTTTGGTTGATTAATTATGCTGACAATACCTACACCTTCATATGTGATTGATGAGGGAAAATTAAAAAAGAATCTCGAAATACTGAAAAGAGTACAGGATAACACCGGCTGCAAAATACTTCTGGCACAGAAATGCTTTTCCGGTTTTTCTGAGTATGAGCTGATAGGAAATTACCTTGCAGGCTGTACTGCCAGCGGTCTTTATGAAGCAAAGCTCGGGAAAGAGGAAATGGGCAAAGAAAACCACGTGTTTTCACCCGCCTACAAGGAAAGCGAAATAGACGAAATTGCGGAAATCTGTGACCATGTTATCTTCAATTCCTTTAGTCAGCTTAAAAAATATGCATCTAAGGTGGCATACTATAATCAGGCAACTTCTGAATGCGGTGCCACCGGCGTGGGACTCAGAATCAACCCTGAGTGTTCCACCCAGGAGCATGGAATATATGACCCCTGTGCCGAAGGCTCAAGACTTGGTGTTACAAGAGCAAACTTTGATAAGGCAATGGCTGAGGCGGAAGGTAAAAAAGCCTTTTCTTACGTGGAAGGCCTTCACTTTCATACCCTTTGCGAACAAAACTCAGATGCTCTTGAAACAACCCTTGCTGCCGTAGAAGAGAAGTTTGGCGATATTTTACGCCTTCCCGAAATCAAGTGGCTTAATATGGGCGGTGGCCATCACATTACAAGAGTCGATTACGACATTGCACGTCTTGAACGCCTCATTAAGCATATGAAATATACATATGACGTTCAGGTATATCTTGAACCAGGTGAAGCAGTGGCCCTTAACGCAGGCTATATGGTGACTGAGGTAATGGAAATTGTGGACAATGGTATAAAGACACTGATTCTGGATGCGTCCGCGGCGTGCCATATGCCTGATGTTCTGGAAATGCCATACCGACCACCTCTCAAAGACAGCGGTGAGGCGGGAGAACTTGCTTATACTTACAGGCTGTCATCCTGCACATGCCTTGCAGGTGACATAATCGGAGACTATTCCTTTGACCATGAAATCAAGGTGGGAGATAAGCTGATCTTCGAAGATATGGCCATTTATTCCATGGTTAAAAACAATACCTTTAATGGAATGGCACTGCCATCCATTTACGCTATGGACGAAAAAGGAAAGTGCCGCCTTATAAAGAACTTTGATTATTCTGATTTCAAAAACAGATTGTCATAAATGAGGTTTATATGATTTACAAAACATCTCCAAAGGCAGACGGATTCAGAATGCCCGGAGAATACGAAAAGCATAAAGGAACGCTGATGATATGGCCTGTTCGCCCCGGCTCCTGGCCCTATAATGGCAAGGAAGCCAAGCAGGTTTTTTCAAAAATTGCAAAAGAAATCGCAAAACACGAAAAACTATATATGCTTGCTGACGCAAATCACGTCAAAGAGGCAGAGAATATGCTTGGTGCTGACGGAGAAAATATCATTGTTCTTGAGATACCGACCAATGACAGCTGGGCCAGAGACGTGGGCCCTACCTGCGTTGTGAAGGGAAAGCTTTCCGACGAATACTCAGTACGCGGAATCGACTGGGCCTTTAACGCCTGGGGAGGAGACTTTGACGGCCTGTATCAGGACTATGACGAAGATAATAAAGCTGCCTCCCGCTTCTGCAAAACTCAGGATATGGATTACTATGATGCACAGAACTTTGTGCTTGAAGGAGGTTCCATCCATTCCGACGGTGAAGGCACAATAATTGTTACAGAAAGCTGTCTGCTCAGTAAGGGAAGAAATCCCAAACTATCAAAAACGGAAA
Source organism: Lachnospiraceae bacterium (assembly GCA_024403375.1). GTDB lineage: Bacteria > Bacillota > Clostridia > Lachnospirales > Lachnospiraceae > RGIG3528. Next base: position 526 of record JAKSRZ010000084.1, on the reverse strand, counting down.
TAACCGAAAAGCTTATACAGATGCTCGGGGCAAAAAAAGTCATCTGGCTTCCCTACGGAATTTACAATGACGAAACAAACGAGCACGTGGATAACGTGTGTGCATTTGTTGCACCGGGTGAGGTGGTGCTTGCCTGGACCGACAAAGCCGACGACCCCCAACACGCCATGAGCATGGCGGATCTGAAGGTTCTGGAAGTGTCCTCTTCATCTTTAAATAAGCTTGGTTCTGCTTTAAGTGCCATGAACCTCAGAAAGAAAACAGAAAGAGGAATTACTTCCGTAGAAAGTGCTTTCCAGTCCTCAAGAATCTATAGAGATCAGGATACGGTAGTCGGTCCTTTCCCTGAACTCCTGTTCCTTGACGGTAAAGAGTGCAAGCGTACGGTTAAGGAATACTCCAAGGGACTTCATTCTTATGAGTATCTGTTTGACGGAATGAAGTTCTACGCTCCAAATTTCCATATTTCCCTTTTCTACGATTACCTTTATTTGAATGCTCTTCTGGAACCGGAAAATGAAGAATC
>JAKSRZ010000083.1 GCA_024403375.1 Lachnospiraceae bacterium | reverse complement strand
ATCTGTAGCAATAAATTCAAGTGCCTTCTCAGGGCTCTTGCCCCAGTTTGTAGGACAGGAAGAGAGTACTTCAACAAGAGAGAATCCCTTGCCTTCAATCTGATTCTGGAAAGCCTTCTTGATTGCAGCCTTTGCCTTACGGATATTGCCAACATTATTTACGGCAACTCTTTCAAGATATGCAGCACCATCAACCTGTGAAAGCATTTCTACCATCTTCATGGGATAGCCTACTGTATTTACGTCACGTCCGTAAGGAGATGTCTGTGTTACCATGCCCGGAAGTGTTGTAGGTGCCATCTGGCCGCCGGTCATACCATAAATTGCGTTGTTTACGAAGATAACTGTGATATTTTCACGTCTTGCTGCCGCATGAACGATTTCACATGTACCGATGGAAGCAAGGTCGCCATCGCCCTGGTATGTGAATACAACCTTTGAAGGGTCTGAACGCTTAACACCTGTAGCAACTGCCGGAGCACGTCCGTGTGCAGCCTGTACAAAGTCAACGTCAAAATAGTCATATGCCATAACGGAGCAGCCTACGGAAGCTACACCGATGGTTGTTCCCTGAATGCCAAGTTCATCAATTACTTCTGCAACAAGACGATGGATAATACCATGTGTGCAGCCGGGGCAATAATGAAGCGGTGCATCTGTCAAGCTCTTTGGTTTCTGAAATTCTGCCATTACTGTGCACCTCCTTTATCAGCCTTTTCAATTGCAGCGAGAACTTCTTCAGGAGAAGGAATCATGCCGCCTGTACGATTGCAAAGATATACGGGCTTCTTGCAGCGTGTTGCAAGTTCAACATCCTGCATCATCTGGCCCATATTCATCTCCACGGAAATAAAGCACTTACACTTATCTGCCGCAGCAAGAAGAGGCTTCTTGGGGAAAGGCCAAAGTGTAATAGGACGGATAAGTCCTGCCTTAATTCCCTTTGCACGTGCAGCAACAATGGCATTCTTTGCAACTCTTGCAGTAATGCCGAAAGCAACGAGACAGATATCAGCGTCCTCCATCATGTATTCCTCATACATAACTTCGTTCTCTTCTACTGCCTTATATTTTTCAAAACGCTCAAAGTTTGTCTTTTCAAGAAGTTCAGGCTTAAGGTAAAGTGAATTTACGATATTGCGAGGTCTCTTGCACTCTGTGCCTGTAAGAGCCCAAGGCTTCTCAACTTCTTCAATAACGATATCATCAATGGCAACAGGCTCCATCATCTGGCCCATTGTACCATCTGCAAGAATCATGCAGACCATACGATACTTGTCAGCAAGGTTAAAGCCCTTTGCTGTAAGGAAAGCCATTTCCTGAACAGAAGCAGGTGCCAGAACGATGTTATGATAGTCACCATGGCTTCCGCCCTTTGTTGCCTGGAAATAGTCACTCTGAGAAGGCTGAATACCGCCAAGGCCGGGGCCGCCACGCTGTACGTTTACAACAAGTGCGGGAAGGTCGCAGCCTGCAAGATAGGAAATACCTTCGCTCTTAAGGGATACTCCCGGTGAGGAAGAGGAGGTCATTACTCTCTTACCTGTGGAAGAAACACCAATAACCATGTTAATAGCTGCGATTTCACTCTCAGCCTGTAAAAAGGTTCCGCCGATCTTAGGCATACGCTTTGACATGTATGCTGCCACCTCTGTCTGAGGGGTAATCGGATAGCCGAAATAATGACGGCAGCCGGCCTTGATTGCAGCTTCTGCAATAGCCTCATTGCCCTTCATTAATACTTTCTCTGACATTTGAGTTCTCCTTTCTCTTACTTCTCAATAGAAATAACACAATCAGGGCACATCATTGCACAGGAAGCACATGCCACACATGCAGCCTCATCTGTACATTTTGCAGGATGATGTCCTTTTGCGTTTAATACTGTTTCGTCCAATGCCACGATTTTCTTTGGGCATGCTGCCACGCAAAGTCCACAGCCTTTGCAGACATCGGTTTTGAAAGTAATCTTTGCCATAGTATCCTCCTTAGATTATCTTATCCTGGAGATGAATCTCCACAAGGTTATCGATTTTATCTTTAACCTCGTCATAAATCTTCTTTGTAACCGTTGTGAATCTTACAGGTATTCCTGCAATTTTTGAGATTTCTTCAGCGTAGGGAACACTCATCAGAACGTCCTCCGCCGTGGTCTCTTCACCAAGATTTGAGTCATTGACTATGCCGGTAAATTGCATATTCGCTGCATATTCAATCTCTTTCATAATCTCGACGGCCAATTCAGGTGTCTTTGCAAGGGGTCTGAATTTGTTTATAACCAGAAGCAGTTCGTAGTTATTTTCAGCCTTAATGCTGTCCGAATATCTTCCCAGTGCCGTGGCACCTCTGTCATCTCCACCAATGTCAAACACAGCATATCTGTCGTGAATATCCACCAGTGAATAAATTTCGCCCGGAAGTGCAGGTAAATCAACGTTGGAGCCGGCGAATTCCGAAGAAATCAGCTTAATTCCATTATCTTCCAGCTCCTTTGCGGAATCCTTTGTTCTGAAATAAGGATTGACGATGTCAAGGTCTGCGATAGCCACATCCTTCCCCGCCTTTTTAAGCATAAGAGCATAATTCACCGCCACATTGGTTTTGCCGCTTCCGTAGTGACCTGCAAAGAGGGTCACACGTTTTGCGTTTTTCAGTATTTCTTCCATCGTATGTCCCTCCTTATCATTTTAATTATTGTACTATAAACCTTTATGAATAAAAATGCAATCACTTTTTAACGTGGTAAAGTTTCACATTGAAAAAGTCGGTGATGATTACAACTGTTTTCTGATAATCTTACCGCTGATTGTCTTAGGAAGATCCTTTCTGAATTCAACAATTCTGGGATACTTATAAGGAGCAGTCTTTTCCTTAACATAATCCTGAATAGCCTTCTTAAGTTCTTCACTCTCCTCAGTTCCGTTAGTGAGAACGATACAAGCCTTTACAACCTGTCCTCTTACAGGGTCCGGTGCTGCACATACGCCACACTCAAGAACATAAGGAAGCTCCATAATAACGTTCTCGATTTCAAAGGGTCCGATACGATAGCCGGAAGACTTGATAACATCATCAATTCTTGAAACATACCAGAGATAACCGTCCTCATCTCTGTATGCAATATCGCCTGTATGGTAATAATTATCATGCCATACTTCGTCTGTTCTTTCCTGATCCTTATAGTAGCCAAGGAAGAGACCGGCAGGATTGCCATCACCTGTGTATACACAGATTTCGCCGTTTTCACCAACACCAACAGGGTTGCCGTCTGTATCAAGAAGTTCAAGCTTGTATGCAGGTGAAGGCTTACCCATTGAGCCGGGTCTGGGAGTCATACCTACAAGGTTACCGATTGTAAGTGTTGTCTCTGTCTGACCAAAGCCTTCCATGATTGTAATTCCTGTGCCCTGCTGGAACTGGTAGAATACTTCAGGGTTAAGTGCCTCACCGGCTGTAGTTGCATGCTCGATACCGGAGAGATCATATTTTGTAAGGTCTTCCTTTATGAACATTCTGAGCATTGTAGGAGGAGCACAGAATGTTGTGATAGGATATTTGCCAAAAAGTGAAAGGATGTCGTCTGCCTTGAATCTTACGAAGTCATATACGAATACTGCACCTTCGCAGAGCCACTGACCAAAGAGCTTGCCCCAGAGAGCCTTGCCCCAACCTGTATCGGAAATTGTGAAGTGAACACCATTTGTGCGTACACAGTGCCAGTACTTTGCAGTAACAAAATGTCCAAGAGCGTATGTGTTGGGATGAAGAACCATCTTAGGATATCCCGATGTTCCTGATGAGAAGAGCATAATCATAGGATCGTCTCCGCAAGCTGTGTCAGGTGTTCTCAAGAAACGTCTTGAGAACAGTGAATATTCCTTACGGAAGCAGTTCCAGCCTTCCTTTTCAGCACCTACAAGAACCTTTGTCTTAAGAGAAGGACATTCCTTTGCTGCCTCATCTACATAATCACTTGTATTATCTTCTACTGTACAGATAATTGCAGAAATTTCACCTGCCTGGAAACGATATACAAAGTCATGAGCCTTAAGCTGATGTGTTGCAGGAACAGCGACAGCACCAATCTTATTAAGTGCAAGGAAGCTTGTCCAGAACTCCAGATGTCTCTTAAGAACAAGCATTACTCTGTCGCCCTTCTTGATTCCAAGGCTTGTGAAGTAGTTTGCAACCTGGTTGGACATTTCCTTCAAATCCTTAAAAGTAAGCTGCTTCTCATTCTTCTCAGAATCAAGATGAATCATTGCAAGCTTATCAGGATTCTTCTTTGCGATTTCATCTACGATGTCAAATGCAAAGTTGAAGTTTTCTGTATTCTTATAACGGATTCCAAGAAGGCTTCCGTTTTCGTCTTCATCGCACTCAATGTAGTTTTCATATACAAGGCCCTTAGTCTGCTTAGCTCTTGTAATCATCGCCTGATTGAAAGCTGTATCCTGCTCATCTGAATCCATGATGAATGCGAGGAACTTACAAGCCTTTCCACCAACGGCAATCTGGCCGTGAGGCTTATTGGAGTGGAAGTAGATGGAGTCACCCTCATTAAGTATTTCAACATGGTCGCCGACCTGAACCTTCATGGAACCTTCAATAATGTAGTCAAATTCCTGTCCGGCATGTGCAACACAGTGAATGGGCAAATTCTGAAGTTCTTCCTTATAGTCGTATGTTACGAAATAAGGCTCAGCAAGCTTCTTCTTAAAGTTTGAAGCAAGGTTCTGAATAAGCTCACCATCCTCATTTGCTGTAACGAGACCCATACCGGCTCTTGTTACGTTATAAGATGAAAGTCTTGCACTCTGGCCATCAAGAAGGTCTGTGATTTCAAGGCCGAATGCCAATGAGCACTTATGCACGAATGTGAAGGGAAGTTCTTCCTTACCTGCCATTAATTCCCGGAAGCGTTCAAGAGTGAGCTGAACCTTCTCTGCCATCTGCTCATCTGTGAATCCCATGATTTCCTGCATGTCACGGATTCTCACTACCATTTCTGCTGTCTGATTTACTGCGGGTTTAACCATTTTGTTTTCTCCTTTTGGTGAGTAATGATGCAGCCAAGAATAAAAAAAGTCCCAAGGCTGCTTTTGCAACCTTGAGACGAATAATACTTTATCCGCGGTACCACTCAAATTCCCTTACGGGCCCCTTTAAGGTCTTACAACCTCTTTACACTAACGTAGCTCTCACGTAGGCCTCTACTCACATAAGTTTTTGAAACCTCAGCTCAGAAGGGATGGGAATTCTTAAACCTCATATGTGCTCGCACCGACCGCACACTCTCTGAAATGAAACCTTTTAAGTTCCGTCTTCGTCATAGCCTTTATACTTTTTATTAAGTTGTTGGTACTTTAACACTTTACAGTGGAGTTGTCAACACCAAAAAACTTATATTATTAATAAGTTTATTTAACAGTTCCCACTGCATTACTTATCTGTGTAACACCCTTATAGGTCATCTTCACTCTTATATACTTGCCGAGAGTCTTAGTATATACGTCTCCGTCTATAGTAATGTCTCTCGTTGTGGCCAGGTCTGTCCAATCAGAATCAGCAGAGCTCTTTGACGAACAATACTGCCAAAGGTATGTAATTCCCGGATCCGTTTTGGAAATATTTGTTGAAGGAACCGCACTCAGCTGGCAAAGTTTTCTCGGTGAGCCGGAAATTGCGGCATAGGTAAGTGCCGATTCATTATCAACAGTTATATTATGTACTATGTAACGAGAAGCAAGATTTTCTTCAGTACCTGCTTTTCTTACAAGAATAATACTTCCTGTGGGAGCCTTCTTGTAAACAACCTTAGTGGAGCTGTCACTTCTGATTGTAGTCCATGTAAAATCAGCTACAGGGATATTGTTCATTGTACCCGGATTTGAGGGATCAATTCCGTATCTCTGCTGTTCTACAGGGCTTATTACAACCACCTGATAGGAATCAGGATTTTTATTGAAAATTTCAATTCCGCCGGTTCCTGTCTTACTGAGACAGTATTCCATTGTAATTCCATTCTGAACATCCGTATTATTTATGGTAAGGGATGCAGGAATGGTTACCGTTGTTACTCTTGCAGCAGCAGAGCGGTCTGTGCTGGCATTTCTAACGTAGACAACAGTCTGAGGAACATTGTCGCCGGTTCTTAAGCCCAGTGCTTCCTGTACCGTCAGTCTGACAACCTTCTTCGTGGTGGTTATTGTCTGAATTGCACCCTCTCTGTCACTTTCCTCAACAAAGGTCTCATCGGTTGTTCCCCTTGCGTTATACGCGGGAATCAACGTCCAATGAATCCTGTCTGTAGAAAATTCGAGGCCGTTTCTCAATGAAATCGTTCCTGTTGTATTGGCAACACTTACGGACGGGCCACCTGAAACTCGTGCAATGGTGTATTTTGCGATGGTGGAATATCTGTTTCCATTGGCATTACTTGCCTTTATTCTGAACTGAAGCTGACCGCCTCTGATCTGCATCTCATGCAGATCCAGTTCATCATAATCTCTCCAGATACCCTCATTGCCCTTTCTCCATTCAATGGTATCAAGGTCTGTGTATGTGGTAAGCTTATTATTAACACGCTTCTGGAAAATCATGTATCCCGTATCATTACCGAATTTGGGGTAGCTCTTGTAAACGTCCTGCCACTCCTCAGAATCGGTAATATCCGTTGCCGGCAAGGAGCCTGTAAAGGATACTGTGAAATTTTCTTTCCAAACAAGATTTATACTTGTTTTCTTCTTGTTCTGATCTCCGCAAATATAAACCTTTTCATTGGAGGATGTGTTAATCCACGAAAAATCGAACATAGCCTGATTGTTTCTGACTTCGCACTGCCACCACTTTGACATATCATCAGAATATACGGTGGTATAATAAATCACCGTATCCTTCTTGGCCATATCCTTCTCATCGATAAGAACAGACTCTTCTTCGTAGAGAATTTTAATGTTCTTCTCCGGAATTTCCGTTCCATTGTCCACTGCTGCAAGGCTCATATGCCCGCCGGCAGAAAACGCCAACGACATCAGCAACAGTGCCGACAGTATAACCTTGATTTTTCTCTTCATATCAAGTCCTCCTTGACTCACTTTTTCTGGTCCATGAAGACAGGACCTGCTTCGCCGCCTACTCCGCTCATATTTTTATAATAGCTGGACGCGGTCTGCCTGTTGACTCCAAATGTTTTTACTGTTCTTTTGATTTCGTTCCTTCTCTTTTCAAAAGCGTCCCAGTTTTTCTTTTCCAGCATACCGATTTTCACCGACATATCCGTAACTTCGGTGATTATTCCCTGTATTTCTTTTATGATACTTTCGAATTCCTTCGAATTATTCTTAAGGTCTCCCTCGATCTTATTATAAACAGCTGTAAAGCCATCATCCAGCTCGTTAATCTTATCGATTTCCGCCTGCTTTAATCCAATATAGTCATCGAAAGCCTCATCATCAAATTCCTCTGCTGCGAGTACCTTTGCCTGAGCATTCGTATAGTCTATGATTTTGTTCATTGCAGTGCGTTTTCGAGCAAGGATGTCCTTCATAAGCCTCAGGTATCCGGCAAGATTCTGCGAATTATTCATAAGTTCCCCAAATGGGGACATATGCTTTTAACACATGTCCCCACTCCTTTTTTTGATGTTTGTTTGTAACGGAAGCCTATCTCACATACATGTGATTTCTCTTCATAACTTCCTTCCAGAGGTCTCTCATATCTCTGATCTGGTTAAGTGCCTGAGTCAGCTTTTCGGAGTCCTTCTTTACGTTTGCCTGCAGAAGAAGATCTGCGATGTAACCGTAAATGAGATCGAAATCTTTTGCTGTCTCATACTTAAAATCAAGTGTTGCTCTGAACTCTGTAATGATGTTCTGAACCTTGATAATGTTGTTGTTAACCTTCTCATAATCGTTTGTCTCAAATCCGAGAAGTGCGATATTGCAGAACTTGATAGCTCCTTCATAAAGCATAAGTGTAAGTTCTGCCGGAGAAGCTGTATTAATTTTTGTACCCTGATAAAGAGTTGCTGCATTCATTGCCATAAACCTGTCCTCCTGTAATCTCTGTCTCTGCCCAAAGACAGTAAATCCTTCTGATATTTATATCGGCATTTCGTCTTTAATGTTAATAGCAGATTTCTAAACAAAGCCTAAACTAATTGTTCCCCATATTTAATCCGAGCATGCTCTGAAGTGAGCTTGTCTGGGACTGGAGTTCAGCCATAGCCTTTTCCATTGCAGTGAACTGTTTATAGTAACGGTTTTCCAATGTTGCAATTCTCTTATCCATTTCCTTAATCTTATCTTCGTAAGTCTTAAGGTTTGCTGTGTACTGCTTATCATTATAGAATGTAAGGGCACTGCTTATGGATGTCTTTGCGCACTTATCTGTAAGTGTTGCGTAGAGATTTGAGAAGATGCCGGAAAGTGCTTCCATTGCCTCTTCAGGATTCTCGTCCAGTGCTTTCTGAAGTCTGTCTGTATATACGCCGAAGGAACTGTCGTCCTTATCTCCGTAGATATGAAGCTTACCATATTCAGTGTAAGAACCTGTTACAATACCGAAAGTTGAAAGTGAGTACTCATTTCCTGAAGATGTCTTATAACTGGAGCGGAGTGCTGTACGCATACCTGACAGAATGCTGTTGATGGATGAATCGTTCCTGAGGAGGGAATCCTTAATAGTCTTCTCCCACTTTTCAATCTGATCATCTGTCATTTCTGCCTTTTGCTCATCTGTAAGAGGCTTATAATCTCTTGCTGACTTTGCGTGATAAAGGCCATTCATTTCATCAATCAGCTCGTTGTATTTCTGAAGAGCTTCCTTGATCATATCGTAGGTGGAGCTTGTGTCCTTACCTACTGTAATGTTTACTACATCGTAATCGACGGTCTGCTCATTCCA
>JAKSRZ010000082.1 GCA_024403375.1 Lachnospiraceae bacterium | reverse complement strand
GCTTCTGTCTTATGGGAGAACCTGAAAGGACTGCTTTGCTTTCAGGAAGGTACTTAATGGTTTCAGGGAAATTAGCACACACGTAGGTTGCCTTAGGTATGCAAAGCTTGTTTGCAAGCCCCGGGGTCATATCGCTCTCGTGAATGATTGCCGACACTTTACGCTTCTTTGCCGCAAACACTACAGGCACAGCAACGAATCCACCCTTTGAAAAAACTACGTCCGGCTTCTCTCTCTTTATAATTTTCTTTGCCTCAAAATATCCCTTAAGAACCTTAAACGGATCGGAAAAATTCTTAAGATCAAAGTATCTTCTGAGTTTTCCCGATGAAATACCGAAGTATTTAATTCCTTCAGCCTCAACAAGTTCCTTTTCAATTCCATTGTATGTTCCGATATAGGAAATTTCGTATCCCAGCTCTTTCAATTTCGGAAGGAGTGCAAGGTTCGGAGTTACGTGTCCTGCAGTACCTCCTCCGGTTAAAATAATCTTCTTCATATGTAAATCTCTTTTCTGAATAGTCTTATCAATATTGTACCACTTTTAGGGTTTTATATCAAATAAAACTCACCATGACCAGTCAGACATAAAACGTGTTTTCTTTCTCTCTTCAGCCCCCGTTTTACCTGTCTCCGCCCTCTTTTTTCTGACCTCATTGGTTATGCCTATTGCCAGGAAAATAACGCCGGCTGACATCAGATATACCCACCAGTCAAGGCTCGCCCAGAAATCCCAGGTCATTCGTAGTGCTATTCCCAAAACGATTACGCTTCCAAGAATAAACCATCTTTTATGCTTAACAATAAATGAGTAAATAACAAGTATTGTGGCTGCAACGGCAATAATGAGGGCATCAATCGCTTCAGCTGAAATAAGGGCATCTACGATAAGAATTCCGAAGCTTACAATAAGTACCGCAAACATACAATGTTCTATAGTTGCTTCTGCTTTTGTATTTTTCCATGCGAGTTTTATGGCAATCACGTACACGACAATAGGAAGGAGTATCATCTCCAGTTTTATAATGTCAGAGAATTGGAAAAATGGCTGAAAAATCCAGGCAGGAACAAGGCTTACCGCTGCCAGGCATACAATAGCTTTTATCACATTCTTTTGGTGTTGTGTCTTTATGAAGCCTAATACGGTTATGCCCGCAAGAAGGATAGAAATCCATCTTGCCACGTCATTTTCGGCACAGGAAAGTAAAATCAACACCAGCATCGGTCTTGTAACCGCAAAAATTTCGATAGCTACCGCATCTTCTGTTTTTCGAACCAGTCTGTCCCTGTAAAGCCATAATGATAAGCCGCATGAAATCATGAACATAAGTGCTACTGCCATATACTCAAAGCCAACAGCTGCACCAAGTACAACGGGATAATGTACGCTGAGAATCATAAGTCCGATTATGGACGCAATCGCATACCCGTTGTTTTCTGATCTGCACGCAAAGATTATAACCAGAATTGTGGCTATAATCGCCATGATAAACTGCAAAACGGAAATGTCATATGAGAGGATAAGTATTACCGAAAAGACTAAATTAAAGCCGAAAAACACGTATCTCGAAGCCGGTTCAAGAGCCGTTTTCTCTGGCTCATTCTTTGCTTTCAGAAGCTTCGAAATTCCGCAGAACATAAGAAGCATCAGTTCATGAACAAGGAAAAAGATGTCTTTCAACAACGCCAGCTCAGCAAACGCAAACACTGTGGTTATAAACATTGCAAAATAAGTCAGCGTTTCTACTGCGTGTCGTTTTTCCTTGTTTCTTGTCACCACAAAAAGACCAAGACTTACCAACACAAATACAATCGCGTAAATCAGCATGGGCAAGCCACATTCGTCCACATCATACTCGATAAATACAAAGGGAAGCTGTGTCAGTGTTATTGAACCGGTTAGCGTGGCAACAACCTTTTTTATCGTGCTGTAATTCTCCCCTCGATCAAAAAGAATGAGAAATGAAACAGCTGCAGCCAGAACTATTGTTACTCTTAAAAGTGCGGAAGTCGCAGAATATGGAACAATGTATTCATCAGCATGGCGTGCAATCATGGACGCTATAATTGCAGCTCCTGCAAATACAAAGTCCGACACCGTTGTTCTAAGTCTGAGCCCTTTCAAAAGAACAAACAGAATCTGAAGAGCCAGCATAGCAGCAACAACAAGCAGACATTTTATTATAATCGAAGCCTCAAGTGCCTCTGTAGTAAGCTGCATCAAGGTAACAACAAGTCCCACAAAAGCCGCAGGAATATATAACCTGAATATTTTTCCGTAGATGTGATTCTGATTGAAAAACCAAAGTGCTGTGCAGGTAGCTGACAAAACAATAAACGATGCCAAAATAGTAATATCGTAATCGTCAAAAGCCACCATCATAAGAACAAGCAACAGCACCGCTTCCCCAACAAGTCCCTGCACCATCAAAACACTTCTGAAACGCTCCGAGATTTGCTTTACAAAGCTGAGACACATGTTTACCGCCATAGAAACCGTTATCATCAGCAGCACCTGCTCAACTCCATAGTTTGCTGCAGGTTTGCATAACGCGATAGTTACAAAAAGAGCAAATGGTATTGCAAATATCCCGCCTGCTTCAAATACAGGCTGTGCAACGAACCAGGAAGCGGCAAATATGGCAGCACTTATTACGACAAATACAGCTTTGTCATCTATGAACGGTGCCACAAAGGTCACCAGACTCAGTGCAATCAAGTTACATATGGAAAAACTTTTAAGTACAGAAAAGAATATCTCGAATTTTCTTTCACCGCCATTTTCGGAAAGACGCATACCAACAATAACTGCCAAAGCGTACACAGCAAGGCACGCAGAATATATGCCGATTTTCTGCGTAAAAAAGCCAAGCAGACAGCAGACCATTGCAGATAATGACGCAAGAGATGTCCACGCAAATACTTTAGAACGATAAGATACGGTTCCTCTGAAGGCTGCAATCATATAAGTCAGAAAAACCGTGGACCAGAGCAGCATCTTTCCGTCACCGTCCAATGAGAACCAATCACCGAACAGATTAAAGAAGCCTGCCGCAATAACTGTTATCGGCAAAAACACACTGCCAAGAACATAGAAAACTGTGCCTGTTTTCGGTATCTTCAGTGCTTTTTCCGCTATAAGAGATATGATGAAAAACACAAATGAAAATGAAAGAACAGTAATTGCTCTTGCAATATTTCCAAGATTTCCCCAGGTGGTTGTGGCAAACACAATACCGGCAATACTTATAAGAATCGCACCCAAAGTAAGCATAATTGAAATTGTGCTTACCTTCTTTTCCGCCTCGGTTCTCTCATTCACGATTACATTCCGGACAACAGGCTTCTCTTCAGGCTCAACTTGTACCGCCGCCTCACGAACCATATTCACAAGGCTCGGCGTCTCCTGAATCTCTTCCTTAAGCTCAGGTTCTTCCACTACCTGAGTTTCACTCTGAGGATGACTTTCTGCGTAAAGTCTCCTAAGACTTCCTGCCAGCTCCTTGGAATTATTTTCAGCCTTTCTCAGTTCCTCCTGCAGCTCCTTATTCTTTACCTTGGTCACAATAAGCCAAGGCAGTAGAACCAAAGGAGATACAGCATAAATTATCAGAGATATAATTGCCAGAATCATTTTTCCCCCTGTTTGCTGTGTGCCATGCCGCACAAAAAAAATGTAGAAACCGCTATCGCAGTTTCCCTATCGCTCAAAGCCGCCGGGCTCCCTCACGCTAAAGCGTGAGGGCTGCAAAAAGCTACGGCGTCAATCAGACAACCGCAGCCCCTGCTTTTTTCTGTAATTTCTTAAATGTTATGATAAAACAAATTCCATGCACTATGGTTGCCGACAGCCATGAAATCGGGTAGGAAAGAAACAGTGTCGTAAGGCTGCGATTTGCTGCAAACACTGTATAAATCCAAAGAATTCGGAAACCACATACAAAAGTGAGTGTCATTATCATCGGAAGTATCGATCGTCCCAGACCTCGTAATGCACCAACCAGTACGTCCATTGTTCCGCAGGTGAAGTATGTAAACATAATCACCGTCATACGAGTAATGCCGTACTCGATTATCTGGTCAATCGCTCCGCCCTCATCCTTAACATAAAGGGAAAGCAACGGATATCTGAAAATCCAGGCCGACAAGCCAAGTACCAGACCAAAGAATATTACAAACATAAGTCCGTAAATGGCTGTTTTCTTTACTCTTTCCATATTTCTTCGGCCATAGTTCTGACTGGTGAAGGATAACGTCGTGTGATGGAAAGAATTCATTCCAACATATACGAAGCCCTCAAGATTTGCAGCTGCCGCATTTCCGGACATTGCTGCAGATCCGAAGGAGTTAATGCTTGATTGAATCAGCACGTTGGAAATAGAAAAGAGTGAGCCCTGAAGTCCTGCCGGCAAGCCGATTCTCGCCATTTGTCCAAGCTTGCTGCCACTTAGCTTAAGCTTTTTTGCCTCCAGCTTCAGGCAGCCGTCATAATTAATCAGTGTCAATAATACAAGTCCTGCCGAGATAGCCTGCGAAGCCACCGTTGCAATAGCAACACCTGCCACACCAATCTTAAGTACAATAACAAAGAATAAATTCAAAATGACATTTATTACGCCTGCAATCGCCAGAAAAATCAGTGGACGTTTAGTATCACCCACCGCACGAAGTATGGCAGACGTAAAGTTGTAAAGCATGATGACCGGCATACCAAGGAAATATATTCGCATGTATGTAACGGAGCCATCAATAACGTCCTCAGGCGTTTTCATCAGGGTAAGTACAGGACGTGAAACGACCCAGCCCAGGCCTGCCAGAAACAGCCCGAAAAGAATGCTTATGAGAACCGCTGTGTGCACCGTTTCCGATACTTCCTTTTCATTCTGCTGTGCATAAAATCTTGCCACAAGAACGTTTGCTCCGACAGAAAGACCGACGAACACGTTAATGATAAAATTTGTTATTGCACCTGTGGAGCTTATGGAGGCAAGTGCCGTATCTCCGGCATATCTTCCCGCCACCACCATATCTGCGGCATTAAAAAGCAGCTGTAAAAGGCTGGAACACATCAGAGGAAGCGTAAAAAGAAGCATCTTTCTGAAAAGTGATCCGGTGCACATATCCATTTCAAATTTATTAGTCTTTATACTAGCCATGTTAATTAAAACAAATCGTCCTCCGGAACTTCCTCCTGCCATGCCAAAGCTGCACGTACAGCCTTATTCCAGCCATGAAGCAGGTGACGACGTTTTTCCTCTTCCATAGAAGGAGAAAACGTTTTTGAAAGCTGCCAGTTTTCTCTGATTTCCTGTCTGTCCTTCCAGAATCCTACTGCCAGGCCCGCAAGATACGCTGCCCCCAAAGCAGTAGTTTCAATACATGCCGGTCTCATTACATCAGAATTGATAATATCTGCCTGGAATTGCATAAGAAAATCATTGGCGCTGGCGCCGCCATCAACCTTTAAGGAAGTTAATTTATGCCCCGTATCCTTCTCCATTGCACGAAGGACCGAGTAAACCTGATAATCTATTGATTCCAGAGTTGCCCGGACAAAATGCTCCTTCTTGCAACCTCTGGTAATACCTACAACCGTACCTCTTGCATACTGATTCCAGTATGGTGCTCCAAGGCCGGTAAATGCAGGTACAACATAAACACCGTCTGTGTCAGAAACTTCTTTTGCGTATTCCTCTGACTGTGCCGCACTCTTTAACATTCTGAGTCCGTCTCTGAGCCATTGAATGGAAGCTCCCGCTACGAAAACGCTGCCTTCGAGTGCATATTCTACACCTTTTTCCGTACTTGCTGCAATAGTTGTTACAAGTCCATGTTCGGAAACTACAGCTTCCTTTCCTGTATTCATGAGCAGGAAGCAGCCTGTTCCATAGGTGTTCTTTACATCTCCGGGATCAAAACAGCACTGGCCGAAAAGTGCAGCCTGCTGGTCGCCTGCCGCTCCCGCAATAATGATTTCTCCGCCAAGAACTCCCGGATCGGTATTTCCGTAAACTGCACTGGATGGCACCACCTTAGGCATCATACTCTTAGGAATATTCAGGCGCTTCAGAAGATTTTCATCCCAGTCAAGCTTATGAATATCAAACAACATGGTTCTTGATGCGTTGGTATAATCCGTTACATGAATGGCTCCCTTCGAAAGGTTCCATATGAGCCATGTATCAACTGTTCCGAAAAGGAGTTCGCCGCGTTCTGCACGGGCTCTTACGCCTTCAACATGATTAAGAATCCACGCAAGCTTTGTACCGGAAAAGTACGCATCCGGAATAAGTCCTGTTTTTTCTCTGATTTCCTCAGTATAGCCCTCTTTAACCAGTTCCTCAATCATAGGAGCAGTCCTTCGGCACTGCCATACTATGGCGTTATATACCGGCACTCCCGTGTTTTTATCCCACACAATTGTGGTTTCTCTCTGATTGGTAATGCCAAGGCTTACAATGTCCTGTGCATTTGCTCCCACCTTTGCCATGGCCTCTGTTGCCACAGAAAGCTGAGATGACCAGATTTCCATGGGATCATGCTCCACCCAGCCCGGCTGAGGATAAATCTGCTCAAATTCCTTTTGAGCCATACTGCAGATGTTTCCCTTTTTGTCAAACAAAATACATCTGGAGCTGGTTGTTCCCTGATCCAGTGCCATTACATACTTCTTCTCCATAAATCCCATTATACCCTTTCTACATCCTTTGTTGCCACAAGGTTAACGCCTGTGCCGCAAATATCCGCCACAATGATATCTCCAATAAAAACGGGAGCCTTTGCTTTTGTTTTGCGTATTACATCCATTATGTCAAAAATCTTTTCTTTTGGTATGTCGCTTGCGGTTTTTACAGGCACCTTAACAGCCTTTCCACCGTCAACATATACACTTGAGGTCACGGTTCTTCTCGGGTCCGTAACTTCCTTCTTTCCGTAATCGGCACCCCTTGGGCATGTATTGCCGGCAACGGTAATGTTCTCTCCATCTATGGTAACTGTCAGCGGACAGCCCATGGGACAGTTGATACAAATCAATTCACGTGTTTCCATAAGCCCTCCTATACAAATGCAATTGTGATTTCTTTGCAGCCGGGATGTGCCGAAAGCTCGTCTTTCTTTATGCGAATCTCTTCCATCTCTCCGGGAGCAACGGTTCTCTTTTTAACGCTTCGTGCAACTTCTCCGTCAAAGGCTATGCCAATGGCAACATCCTTATATACGTTATCTACTCTGAAACGCACAAGAACGTCTTTATCAACGTATTCAGGGGCAATTTTTCTGGGAACCGTATATCGTACTCCCCTTCCCGTTTTCACCTGAATAAACTCTGACTTATTCTGATTTTTATCTGATTTGACAAAGCTTGCAGCATTTCTTCCTGCGTTAGCTGCCTCTTCTGAAACATAATCCACAAGATCGTGCACATGAAGAACGTTTCCGCAGGCAAAAACGCCGGGGATGCTTGTTTCCAGTGTGTTATCCACAACAGCTCCGCCTGTAATGGGGTTCATCTCAATACCGGCACCTGTGGTAAGTTCATTTTCAGGAATAAGTCCGCAGGAAAGTAAGAGTGTATCGCACTCGTAAAATTCTTCCGTTCCGGGAATAGGCTTCATGGAAGCATCCACTTCAGCAATCGTAACTCCTTCAACCCTTTCTTTTCCTTTAATGTCCACAACCGTGTGAGAAAGCTTAAGGGGAATATCGTAATCATTAAGGCATTGAACTATGTTTCGTTTTAATCCGCCTGAGTATGGCATAAGCTCGGCAACAACCTTGACTTTAGCACCCTCCAGAGTCATTCTGCGTGCCATAATCAAGCCTATATCGCCCGAGCCTAATATCACTACTTCTTTTCCGGGCATAATGCCTTCCACGTTTACAAAACGCTGTGCGGTTCCCGCAGAAAAGATGCCGGCCGGACGGAAGCCCGGAATTCCCAATGCTCCTCTGGGGCGTTCTCTGCAGCCCATGGCAAGAATTACGGCTCCTGCCTTAACCGTAAACAAACCGTCCTCGCGGTTCATCGCCGTTACAACTCTTTCAGGAGAAAGGTCTACAACCATTGTTCCTAAAAGATATTCTATTCCTGCCTCCTTTACTCGCTTAATAAAGCGGGCAGCATATTCGGGGCCGGTCAGTTCTTCCTTGAAAGTATGAAGGCCAAAACCATTGTGTATGCACTGGTTCAGTATTCCTCCAAGCTGTGTATCTCTTTCAAGTATCAATATTTTATCTATGCCTGCCTCTTTTGCGGCAAGTGCTGCGGCAAGTCCTGCAGGACCTCCGCCTACAATAACAACATCTGCTTCTCTACAGTACATGTGCTCCCCTCCCGCTTTTCACTATTTCTTCCATGGGAATTCCCAGTTCTTTTGAAATAAGTTCCATGGTTCTGGGGGTACAGAAACCGGCCTGACAGCGGCCCATTCCCGCACGAGTACGGCGTTTTATTCCATCCAAAGTTCTTGCACCCAAGGGTCTTCGGATTGCATCTAAGATTTCTCCTTCAGAAATCATTTCGCATCTGCAGACTATTACAGAATATGCACTGTTTTCTTTAATAAGTGCCTCTCGCTCGGAAATCGGCATAAGTGCAAGATGGGGTACGCCTTTTCTTGTTGCTATAAAATTGTCCTTCTTTTTTGCCTTCAGCTTAGGCACAATCATATCCGCCACGTACTCGCCGATTACTGCTGCACAGGAAAGGCCGGGAGACTCAATTCCTGCAGCATCAATAAAGTTTTCTGCATCTTCAGGCTCAGCAATAATAAAGTCATTGCCTGCTTCATGGGCACGAAGGCCTGAAAAGCTTGTAATCATCATTCTGCCTGCAGGCATGTTTTCAACACTTTCCGCCGCCTTCACACGAGCCTGATTAAGGCCATTTGCTGTTGTATTTGTTGCTTCCTTGTCTTCTACATCCTCAGCTGTAGGT
>JAKSRZ010000081.1 GCA_024403375.1 Lachnospiraceae bacterium | reverse complement strand
TACTTTTTGGTGGTGGCATCGGAATCCCTCCTATGCTGGGACTGGCTGAGAAACTTCATTCGGAGGGAATCAAAGTTACTTCCGTTCTTGGATACAGGGATAAAAATACGTTCCTTGATGAAGAATTTGAAAAATACGGGGACGTTGTCATCGCTACAGATGACGGCAGCTCAGGATTCCATGGAAATGTTGTGCAGGCTGCTGAGAGCCTTGGAATACTGAAGGACAAGGCTTCCGGAGAAACATGCATATTCGCCTGCGGTCCCGGACCTATGCTTAAGGGAGTAAAGGCTGCCGGAGAGAAGAACGGAGTTCCTGCTCAGATATCAATGGAAGAACGTATGGCGTGCGGCGTTGGTGCCTGCCTTGGCTGTGTTGTGAAGACAACAGAAGTTGACGAGCATTCTCAGGTGAAAAATAAGAGAGTGTGCAAGGATGGTCCGGTTTTCTGGGCAAACGAAATTGAACTCTAAGAGGACAAAGCTGTGGACTTAAGTGTAAAAATTGCAGGAATAGAATTTAAAAATCCCGTTACCGTTGCGTCCGGAACCTTCGGTTCAGGAATGGAATACGGTGAACTGGTGGACCTTAATAAGCTGGGAGCAGTTACCACAAAGGGAGTAGCTATTACACCATGGGAAGGAAATCCCACCCCCAGAGTAGCTGAAGTATACGGCGGAATGCTTAATGCCATCGGACTCCAGAATCCCGGTCTTAAAACCTTTTGCGAAAGAGATATTCCTTTCTTAAAGAATTATGATACAAAGATTATTGTAAACGTCTGCGGACACTCTGTGGACGAATATGTTCAGGCGGTGGAAAGACTGGCATCCGAGCCGGTAGACCTGTTGGAAATCAACATTTCATGCCCTAACGTAAAGGCGGGAGGAATTGCATTCGGCACCGATCCCAAGCTTGCGGAAGAGGTAACCAAAAGAGTTAAAGCTGTTGCAAAGCAGCCCGTCATTATGAAACTCAGCCCCAATGTTTCTGACATTACTGAAATGGCCAGAGCAGTTGAGGCAGGCGGAGCAGATGCGGTTTCGCTTATAAATACCCTTACAGGTATGAAAATTGATATTAATCGTCGCAAATTTGTTCTTGCCAATAAGACCGGCGGATTTTCCGGCCCTGCTGTTAAGCCTGTGGCAGTCAGAATGGTTTATCAGGTGGCGAATGCAATTAAGCTTCCGATTATCGGCATGGGCGGCATTTCTTCTACAGAGGATGCTCTTGAATTTATGATGGCCGGTGCCACGATGGTATCGGTAGGAACCGCTAATTTTCTGAATCCCAACACAACAATGGAAATTGTTGCCGGACTCGAGAAATGGTGTGAGGAACAGGGAATCAGCGATATTAAAGAGATTATCGGTTGTGTAAAATAAGTTATGGATTTGTTTGATTATATGGCTTCACAGAACAGAGAAGCTGAGTCACCGCTTGCTGCGAGACTAAGACCCAGAACTCTGGATGAGGTTGTGGGACAACAGCATATTGTGGGGAAAGACAAACTCTTGTATCGTGCCATCAAGGCGGACAAGCTGTCATCCATCATTTTTTACGGACCTCCGGGAACAGGAAAAACCACGCTGGCAAAGGTTATCGCCAATACCACCAGTGCGGAGTTTACTTCCATTAATGCCACATCGGCCGGCAAAAAGGATATGGAAGACGTAATAGACGCCGCCAAAAGGCGATATGGGGAGTATGGAAAGAAAACAATTCTTTTTGTAGACGAGATACATCGTTTTAATAAGGGACAGCAGGATTATCTTCTCCCCTTTGTTGAGGACGGAACGGTAATACTTATAGGTGCAACAACGGAGAATCCTTATTTTGAGGTAAACGGAGCTCTTATAAGCAGGTCCATAATCTTTGAACTTTTTCCCTTGACAAATGATGACATTAAGGTTTTACTAAAGCGTGCACTTTCTGATGTGGAAAGAGGCATGGGTGCTATGAAGGCTGAAGCTACAGAGGAAGCCCTGGACTTTATTGCGGACATGGCCAACGGCGATGCCAGAAGTGCAATAAATGCCATTGAGCTCGGTGCCCTTACTACTGAAAGGGGAGCTGATGGGAAGATTCATATTACGCTTCCTATCGCTGAGGAATGTATTCAGAAACGAGTACTTAAGTATGATAAAAATGGTGACAACCATTATGATACAATATCAGCATTCATAAAGAGTATGCGAGGCTCCGATCCGGATGCGGCGGTTTATTACCTGGCAAGAATGTTGGCTGCAGGAGAAGAACCCGCATTTATAGCAAGACGAATCATGGTTTGTGCGTCAGAAGATGTTTCAAATGCGGACCCTATGGCTATAGTAATTGCCACTACGGCAGCTCAGGCTGTGGAAAGACTCGGAATGCCGGAAGCACGTATCGTCCTTTCGCAGGCGGCCATTTACGTTGCTTCTGCACCTAAGAGCAATTCGTCAATCTGTGCTATAGATGATGCGTTGGAAAATGTTGAAAGAACACGTACTGCACCGATTCCGCCTTATCTTCAGGATGCGCATTATAAGAGTGCGGGAAAGCTGGGCCACGGAATAGGCTATGAGTATTCGCACATTTATCCGAATCATTATTCCGGACAGCCTTATTTACCCGAAATTCTCAGAGGGACCACTTTTGTGGAGCTTTCAGAGCAGGGTAAGGAGAAAGAAATGAAGGAATGGCTGGAGCACCTTAAAAAGCAGGGAAGACAGGCCCCGCTGGATAAAAGAAACCCGGAGGAATGATTATGGTTAAAAGAATATTTGCGTGGATCGGAATAGCATTACTTGCCGGCGTGTATATAGCAACATTTATCTGTGCAATTCTTGCAACACCCGCCACCGCAGGAATGGTGTATGCGAGCCTTGGTATGACGATTATCGTACCGGTTGTCATGTGGGTATTCATCAGAATGTATGACAGAGCTCATGCAAATGATGACAAGCAGATATCGGCAAGCGAAATGAGAAAGTACAATAAGCGAATCAAGGCAGGCGAGGATCCTGAAAAAATCGCCAAGGAAATTGAAGAGCGCTACGGTGTAAAATCCGAAGACTAATAAAGAAAAATCATTAAAGGAGATATAAATTATGTCATTACTTTCAGATTGGAGAGACTATGCTTACGGTCTCGACACAAACACAAAAGACGGCAGAATGTTCTGGGCAAACTATTTCAGCGTAGAGAAGGGCATCTATGAGAAAATCCTTTCCGAGCCTGAAACAGTGGTAAAGGGAACTGTAAAAGCACTTGCAGAGAAGTACAGCTGTCCTCTCAACCTTTTTGTAGGTTTCCTGGACGGAATTAATGATTCCTTGGTTGAGCCTAACCCTATTGATGATATGACAGAGGACACAGAAGTTTCTCTTCAGTATGATAAGGAAAAGCTCTACTATAACATGGTTGAGGCTAAGGCTGACTGGCTTTATAACCTTCCTATGTGGGATACTCTTCTTACTGAGGAGCAGAGAAAGAAGCTCTATAAGGAACAGAAGAAGTCCGGTACAGTAATCGTTGGCAAGAAGACAGGCAGAAATGATCCTTGCCCTTGTGGATCAGGCAAGAAGTACAAGTTCTGTTGCGGTAAGTAATGGGAAGACACGACGAATATCTGAATTACAGTTATTCACGTAAAAGACGTGGTAGACGATCAGGGGGTCCCTTTATAGGGATCCTTGTTGTCGTGCTTTTGGCACTGGCAGCAGGCTTTACCACATATCATCTTACATCGGGAAGCCTTGGAGACAGATGGTCCCAGGGACAGTTTGCGGGATTCCTTGATGGAGAACACATCGAGCCTACTCAGGTGGCGGTTGTTACCGAAGCACCTGTGACGGCTGCACCAATCCCCACAAAGGCTCCTACACTTACTCCTACACCTGTTACCACGCCGCACATCTATCAGAAGGACTACCTTGTTGATTATGTGGACAATCGTGAAAAGGTTCAGGTCAGGGGCATTTATGCGGCAGACCTTACACTTCGTTCCTCA
Source organism: Lachnospiraceae bacterium (assembly GCA_024403375.1). Classification (GTDB taxonomy): domain Bacteria; phylum Bacillota; class Clostridia; order Lachnospirales; family Lachnospiraceae; genus RGIG3528. The sequence continues at coordinate 5,210 of JAKSRZ010000081.1, read as the reverse complement.
AAGCTTGATTACTATATCAATCTTTGCAAGACTACGGAGTTAAACGCCATTGTTATCAATGTAAAAAATGATGATGGCACCATTTCTTATATGATGGACTGTGAATCGGCAGAGAAGGCCGGTACACTGACGGACAATCAGGGCGATGTAAAGGCTCTGGTGGAAAAACTTCACGAGAACGGTATTTATTGTATTGCAAGAATCGTATGTTTCCGTGATGAGAAGATTCAGGAGACAAATCCGGGCTGGCTTCTTTCCAGAAAGGACGGCAGCCGTTACAAGGACACTCAGGGAATTATGTGGGTTAATCCATATAATGAATCTGCGTGCAAATATATAGTTGATGTGGCTTGCCAGGCGGCAGCAGACGGCTTTGACGAAATATGTTTTGACTATATTCGTACAGCTACATCATACGTTTCCACAATTGATTTTGGTGCGAAAGCAGTAGAAGACCACACACTTACGGAACAGATTGTAGAGTTTACAAAGTATGCCTGCAACAGACTTAAACCCATGGGGGTGTTTGTAAGTGCATCAGTATACGGAATAGTAATCAATTCGAGTGTTGATGCAGAAGCTATTGGACAGGATTATACGGAACTGGCAAAGTATCTGGACTATATTTGCCCTATGATATATCCTTCCCACTATGCGGAAACATATGCGGGAATTGCAAGACCTGATGCGGCTCCCTATGAGCTTGTGGATCATGAACTGCAAAGCTCCAATAAAAAGCTGGCAGCGGTTCAGCAGGTTTCGGGGCAGCAGCTGGCAGAGTGCAGACCTTGGCTTCAGTCATTTACGGCGTCTTGGCTTGATCATTACATTAAGTACACTACTCCGGTTATTCGAAAACAGATTGATGCGTGCTACGATAATGGTATCCAGGCGTGGATGTATTGGAACGCTGCGGGAAACTATGATGAGGACGCCTTCAAAAAGAATTAGTATCAGGTGAAACGCCTTGCGTTATGTTTCGGGTAATAGGGCATAGATGCTTGCAAAAGCAAGCCGGAGGAGGAAAAATGAAAAAGAAAATAACATTGATTTCATTGGTTGCACTTATGTCCCTTTTTACCGCATGCGGTTCTTCTTACAAGGGCTATGATTCTGCACAGATAACTACGGAGTCGTTTTATGACCGCAATAATGCTGTAAGCGACAGCTTCAATCCTTTTTCACCTGCAGAGAGCGAAGGCTATGATTTCGATTCAGACTACAACAAAGAGTATTATGAAGAGAGCGTGAATCCGACTACAGGCGGATATCAGGATGTTTCCAATCAGACTGTTATTGAAGTCAATGAAGTAAGCAGCAACAGAAAAGTAATCAAGACTGCATACTTAAGCATTGAAACTTTAGAGTTTGAAAAGTTTATTTCAGAGCTGGAAGGCAGTCTTGCTCAGTTTGGTGCGTATATAGAGAACTCTGATGTTACAGGAAATAATATTTATTATACTTCATCAAGAAGAGCTTCTTACACAATAAGAGTTCCCCAGGACAAAATTACTGACTTCCTTGGTCAGGTAGGAACTCTTGGAAACGTTACATCCACACATTATGGCGAGCAGGACATCACACTCTCTTATGTGGATGTGGAGAGTCGTATAAAGACACTTAAGACAGAGCAGGAGACTTTACTTAATCTCCTTGCAAAGGCTGAATATATAAGTGATGTAATTGATCTGGAGAGACGTCTTTCTGAAGTAAACTATGAGATTGAAAACTATACTTCAAGACTTCGTACCTTCGACAGTCAGATTACATATTCCACGGTTTCCATCAATCTTATTGAGGTTGAAAGAATTACTCCCATCGTAAAGGAACCTGTAGTGGAAAAAACATTGGGAGAAAGAATAAAAATAAGCTTCGTTGAGAACTTGAAAGATATTTGGAGAGGAATCCAGAACTTCATTATCTGGTTCGTTACTCACATTATCGGTATTGTTATCTGGGCAATTATTATCTTCGTGGTTGTTCGCATAATTATAAAGAGTTCTAAGAAGAAAGCAGCGAAGAAAGCTGCCGCTAATAAACTCGAAGGCAATACAAAGAATAAAGAAAATGAAACAGACTTGGGTAATCAGAAATAAAAAAGGTGATGTAAAAGCGGTTGCAAAGGAACAGAATATTTCCGAGATTACGGCAAAGATTCTTATTAACCGAGACCTGGCAAGTAAAGAAGAGAGGGATGTATTTTTACATCCCTCTGTTTGTAGTTTGAAAGATCCTTCCTGCCTGCTAAATGCTGTAAAGGCGGCGGAGGCTCTTAAAAGAATGATTGCCGATAATAAGAAGATTCGTATTATCGGTGATTATGATGTGGATGGAATAACGTCCACTTATGTGCTGTATAAAGCACTGTCTGATATGGGTGCCGTTGTTGATTATCGTATCCCTCACAGAATGGAGGACGGATATGGTGTCAATATTTCTATGGTGGAGGACTGCATCAAGGATGGGGTTGAAGTGCTCTTAACCTGTGACAATGGTATATCTGAATTTGAAACCATCAAATATGCCAAAGAGAATGGTATGTTTGTTATTATAACGGATCATCATGACATTCCGAGAGAAGAGCTGGATGATGGTCAGATTGTACAGAAAATGCCGGAGGCGGATATAATTGTTAATCCTAAGCAGCCGGGAGAAACCAGTTCTTTTACAGGGTATTGTGGGTGCGTGGTGGCGATGAAGGTCATTGAGGCCTGTGGGGTTGATATAATGCCATATCTTCCTTACGCTGCTATGGCTACGCTTTGTGATGTAATGGAAGTCAGGGACGAAAACAGAGTCATTGTAACGTTGGGACTTTCAGAATTAAGGAAAACCAGGGATGTGGGCTTGTCCGCACTTATAGAAAAAAGTGCTTTGAACAGGGAAAACATATCTGCGTATCATATTGGGTTTGTTATAGGGCCTTGCCTAAATGCTTCCGGAAGGCTTGACACTGCCGAAAAGGCCTGCAGACTGCTTCTTGAGACTGATATGAATATTGCATTGAAGCTTGCGGGAGAACTTACGGAATTGAACAAAGAACGCAAGGAAATGACGGAAGAGGGAGCGGCTCGTGCTGCGTTTATTATCGACTATGTGGCAAAAGCGAGAGCAGAGGCTGAAGGTGTAAATCCTGAGGGGGATTTGGACAGATACATCGACAAGGTTATTGTTGTAAATCTTCAGGACTGCCATGAAAGTATTGCCGGAATTGTTGCGGGAAGAATAAGAGAGAAGTATAACAGACCGGCGTTTGTCTTTACTCAGTCAGGAGATATTCTTAAGGCTTCCGGACGTTCTATAGACAACTACTCGATGTATGATGAGCTTTATAAGGTGAAAGACATTTTGTTGCGTTTTGGAGGCCATCCTATGGCAGCAGGTCTTTCCATTGCACCGGAAAACTTTGAAGAATTTCAGGACAGAATTAACGAGGTTTGTACTCTCACCGAGGCGGATCTTGTTAAGAAAATAAAAATTGATGCAAAAATCCCTTTTCAGAATATCAGTTTTGACTTGATTAATGAGCTGTCCCTATTGGAACCTTTTGGAAAAGGAAATGAAAAATATCTGTTTGCGGACAGCGGGCTGAAAGTGGCACAGATACGCATATTTGGAAAGAATAGCAATATATTAAAACTAAATTTAATAAATTCTGATGGCTTCAAATTTGAAGGAATTTACTTCGGGGACATTCCGGCAGTTCTGGATGAACTGAAGACGGAATTCGGAGAAGACGAAGTACAGAAAGCTTTTAAGGGACTTCCAAATTGCATTTTTATTGCTGCAACATATTTGCCTGAAAAAAATGAATATAATGGTATAATATCGTTACAGGCAAAAATTCAAAACATAAAGGTATTCAGGTAAAATGAAAACGATTAAGGAAACACTGGAGAACAAAAGAATACTTATCTGGGGATACGGAAGAGAAGGAAAGTCCACAGAGGCATTTATTCAGAATCATATCCCGGTTCAGAAGCTTGACGTTTATGAAGGCTCTCGCGATGGATTCAATGAGGAAGACTATGATTACATAATCAAAAGTCCCGGAATTGTATATTTTACCGACAGCCCCAAGTATATTTCACAAACCATTCTTTTCATGAATGAATTTGGAAAGTGTACTATCGGAATTACAGGTACTAAGGGCAAGAGCACCACATCCTCACTTATGTATGAGGTAATAAAGGCTTGCGGAAGGAAAACTGTTCTTCTTGGTAATATAGGAAAGCCGTGCCTTGATCTTTATGATGAGATTGACGACGAAACGCTGGTGGTTTTTGAACTTAGCTGTCATCAGCTGTCCAAGCTGGAGGAGGCACCTAAATATGCCATGTTCCTTAACCTGTTTGAGGAGCATCTGGACTATTACAAGACTGTTGATAAGTATTATGCTGCAAAAGCAAACATAACAACTCATCAGACTGAAGCGGATTTCTGCCTTCTGGGAGAAAATGTTCCAATGCCTGAAACCAAAGCAAGAACAAGGGTTGTGAACGAGTTAAAACACGATTTAACATTGCAGATACCGGGCGACCATAATCTGCTTAACGCTGAGTTTGTATATACCATGGCAGTGGATATTCTGGGCCTTAATGCAGATAATGTAAAAACGGGTCTGGAATCATTTACCGGCCTTAATCATCGTTTACAATATTTTACTACAAGAAACGGCGTAAGATATTATGATGACTCAATTTCCACAATTCCCGAAGCAACCATTAATGCTGTAAAGGCAGTGCCCGGAACCGGAGTGGTGCTTGTGGGAGGAATGGACAGAGGTATTGACTATTCAATATTGGTTGATTTTATTAAAAAAACACCTGATGTACAATTTGTTCTTATGTATGACACAGGGGCGAGAATTCTGCAGGAACTGGGTGACGACACACTTACAAATGTCCATAAGGTTTCTGATCTTGCAGAGGCTGTGAATAAGGCAAAAGAACTGGCTGGGGCCGGCAGTGCGGTGGTCCTTTCACCTGCAGCGGCGTCCTATGGAGTGTTCAAAAACTTTGAGGAACGTGGGGACAGATTTAAGGAGCTTGTAAATGAAAATTAACGTTTTTATTGCAACCTTTTCCTTAATGATACTCACAACCTTCTTTGTAAAACAAGGCCCAATGAGCAATCAGACTGCCGAAACACCCGAAATATCGGAACGTGCTCTGAATTCAAGCTATATAGTATGTATAGACCCGGGACAT
>JAKSRZ010000080.1 GCA_024403375.1 Lachnospiraceae bacterium | reverse complement strand
CGTTTCGGAAAATTCATTTACCGACATTATTTTTTCGTTTGAAATTCTGCTGAGAACATCATCAGTGTTGATAATTGTTTCTTCAGAGGCTTTTTCAAGAGCTTCTCGTGCCATTTTTTCAAGAATCGCACGGGAATTTCCAAGCTCCTCTTCCGAAAAAGAGGAACCCTCCTGTTCCTTGTCTTTTTCATTACCGGTAAAGATAACGCTTGCCACAAGCAGAATGATTCCTATTATGATTAAAAGTATTTCGATAGTCATAGAACCCTCAAATTGTTATGTCAAAGGTGCTGCCGGTAAGTCTGCGGTGCTCCTCGTTCATCTGTTCTTCTTTCTTCTTCTTTTCTTCCTCAGCCCTCAGGCGTTCATACTCATTGGAGCCCTTTTCTTTAGCGTCGTGACGATTATTCCCTCTGCCCTTATCCTCAGTCTTTGTTGTTCTCTGAGAATCATGCAGATTCTGCTGTTCAGCAGCCTGCTGAAGCAGTGGTTGCTGATTCTGGGCACGGCTGTCCTGCTGTATCTTGTAGGTAGAAGCCTCTTGAGATTTTGGTGCTACAATTAAAGTTTCGTAGGATATCCCCATAATGTCCTCACTTTAAAATGTTAGAAGTATACATCAAGTTTCACATCGCCGTTTTCTTTATAGAAGCTGCAATAAGAAGTGTCTGCCTTAACGTAATATACTGAGTTGGAAATGATTATCTTACATCCCATGTGAACTACGCCTTCGGCACGTACTCTGCCGCCAACATAGCTGTCAATCTGTTCCTTAAGAACTGACGAGCGGGCATTAATCTCTTCGTTACGCTTTATTAACCATTCTCTTCTCTCATTAAGCTTTTTAAGCTGAAGCAGTTTTGTTGCGTCAAGCTTTTCTCCAAGCTTTATTCTCTTAATGAGGCCCTGAAGAGTGGGCATCATCTTTTCTTCTTCATCCACATTGGCTTCAAGTTCCTTATCAAGTGCATGGAATTCGTCAATTATTGCAGAATCAATACCACACTCGAGTATAGTTGTGGTTCCCATGGAAGATCCGATATTTCTGGCAGAAATAAGGCTTCCTGAATGAATGGAACCTCCGGAAATGAAGCCTTTCTTACCATCGGCGTTTACGTCGCCCTTTGCGACAATATCAGAGTGCATAATTGAATCGGAAGTAACATATCCGCCTGCAATGACAACGGCACTCTCGATGAATTTTGAAATAACGTTAAGACCCGCTTTTATCTGGCCCTTTTTATCCATGCCTGAGATACCACGCTTGAGGATTATGTTTCCACCTGCTTCAATGAGTGCGCCTTCAACAACGCCCTCAACGATTACATCACCCTGAGCCTTAATGCTGTAGCCGGTATTTACATTGCCATGTACCACCACATCTCCGTCGTATTCAATATCACCTGTTGAAGTATCTACATTTGCTGCAACTTCATATGTATTGGATACGAAAATCATTTCTCCTTCAAGAGATGCATGACCATTTATTTCAGAATAGGCTCTTAAGCCATCTTCAGTAATTCTGATGTTTTTTCCTGCTCGCAAAATACGATTTCTTACTTTTACCTGCTTTAACAACTGACCACAAACATTGATGCCGGGTCTTCCCATCTGTGCAGGAGTAAGTTCTGCAAGAAGCTGTCCTTCCTTACAGGGACTGATCATATCCAGATGATGGAAGTCAACTGAACCGTCCTCATTAACCTGAGGCTTCATCGTAAGATCAGTATTAAAGAAATACTTTACAATTGCCTCTTTACCTTCAATAGGTAATGTAGCTGTAGCTAACTGAATCTTTTTAACATACTTTCTGTTAGCCATTATCTCATCTATAGCTTTATTATCGACACCATATTTGACGCCTGCTTTAACAAGTTCGGATACAATATCGTCTCTGTCCAGCATTTTTCCGCCTTCCATAGGAGGGAAGAACTCACCAAACGCTGCATTTTTATCAGCAGATATTTCAACGAGCATAACCTCGTCAAGTACTCTTACGTCTTCCGGTGTCAACAGCATATTTTTGATTGATTTAACCGGCTCAGCAAAAAACTGAGCCACTTTTGCTTTGTCATATGGAAAGCCGAGTTTTTTGTCCAAATATGCAATAACGTCCAAGCCATTAATGGTCTCAGCACCGCCCTCAATGGGAGGATACTGCACCAGATATGTGCCGTTTGACTTCTTGTCTATTCTGAAAAACGCATCCTTTGCCATAACAAATCTTCTCCTTAAAACTCCTGGTAAATACCAATACGCCCCAATATATTAACTATATCATAATCAGAAAAACAGTTCTATATTTGATCCCAATTTAATTCTGAGTTTCTGAATCGCTTTTGTATGTAACTGCGAAATACGGCTTTCCGATACATCCAAAACGTTGCTTATTTCTTTTAGTGTAAGATCTTCATAATAGTACAGAAGAATTACTTTCTTTTCTTTATCTGTCAGGTCCTCAAGTGCAGCAACAAGTGCCTGCTTGATTGCCTCCCTGTCCATGGCTGCTCCGGGCTCATAATCATCGGACTGTCCCCCAATCACATTTGAAATGCCGCTTTCGGAGCCTTCCTCCATATATTCATCCAGAGAAACAAGACCTGAAGCCTTTGTCTGAGCCTGCCATCTGTCCAGTTCATCCGGACTGATTTCCAGTTCTCTGGCAATTTCTTCATCTGTTGCCATTCTTCCAAGCTCTGTTTCAAGTTTGGAATATGCAGCATCAATCTGCTTCTGCTTCTGGCGTACGGAACGGGGAAGCCAGTCCATTCTGCGGATCTGGTCCAGTATTGCTCCTCTTATTCTCAAAGAAGCATAGGTCTCAAACTTGACGCCCTTCCCATAATCAAACTTATCTATAGCGTCAATAAGACCAAATGTTCCGTAGCTTACAAGATCATCATACTCAACATTATATCCAAGATAAATGGATAATTTACCTGCAACAATCTTCACAAGTCCGGCATAAGACAATATTAACTTTTCACGTATCGCCTGTGTGGGAGTCTTTGTATATTCCTGCCAAAGGCGTTCTTTTTCATCAAGTGCCATCTATGTACCGTCCGGTTTTATTCTTCTGAAGTCTGATTCTGATCAGCCGCTTCTTCTTGTTGCGAAGCATCAGCATCTATTGTTTCTTCGCTGCTGTTATCAGTTTTCGTAACTTCCACAGCTCTATTTTCGGCATCTGTGTTGATTTTGTCAATAAGCTTTGTTATAAGTCTGCCAAATAAATAGAAAACTAACATGGTTGAAACCACTATCAGTATGCTTGGTACCAGTTCAACCTTAAAAAGTATGCATGAAATGCTCATTACAATGCCGGCAATCAGCATGATAATTATTGCAAGTCTTTTTTGTTTCATCGTCCCTCTACCCCTGAAAAATCAAATGCAATAGGTGCTCTTACCCACACAACGGACAAGCAGTCGTCCATCTTCAGGATAAAATTCGATAGTTCTACCATTATTTCCGCCAACGTCGCTTACGGCAATGGGAATTTTCAAGTCATTAAGAGCTTTTGTGACTGCTTCCGCATTTCTCTGGCCTACTTTAAGCATCTCGTTGTCTGTTTTAAAGGCAAACATTTGAGCTCCGCCTGCAATTTTAGCAATAAGTCTGCTTTTTGTTGCTCCTGCCTCAAGAACAACTCTCAAAAGTTCTCTGACCCCCGTATCAGCAAACTTAGCGATTTTTTCATTATTTCGTATCTGTGTACTGTCCGGCAACATAACATGAACCATTCCGCATATTTTCGAAACCGGATCATATATGACACAGCCTATGCATGAGCCAAGTCCCAGAGTTGTAATCGCATCAGGCGCCTTACAAACATCCAGTTCTGCCATGCCTATTTTATGCATTGTACTCATTATTTACTCCGAAACTATTATAGGGTTAGCAAATACCAAGAGATGTCATTATATGGTTATAAGAATCCATGGTAGGAATCAGGAGGAAATAGCCATTAAGTTCCCTGCCGCATTCAGCATCAAACTCGGTTTCAATCATTACCGCCTTATCACCGAGCTTTCCGAACTCGATTGCAGGAACGGAAAGTACTGCGGCAGCCATATCAATAGACATATAAGGTATGCTTGCATTAATCTTTAACTTTGTAAGGTCAGAAAGGGATGCAAGATATGCACCGGTAATAATATTACCAATCTCATGAAGTGCTGAATTGTGCATTTCATTAAGCTCGTCTCCGTCCTTAAGATCAGAAAACATAAGCTGTCTGAGAAGGCCGTACGCAGATGGAATATCAAGAAGAAACATCATCATTCCATCCACATCTCCGTCAAGAGTAAGCAGAATGCCGATAACAATCTTCTCTTCTCCGCCAACCATTTCACAGAGTGTATTAAAGTCACAGACAACTGCCTGCGGAACTTTAATGTCAATCTTCTGGTTAAGCATTTTTGCCAACGCTGTCGCGGCATGACCTGAACCAATATTTCCAATTTCTCTTAAAACGTCAAATTCAAAATTATCCATAAATCATTCCTTTGAAATTATTATTTTCCTGCCAAAATTCTTGTATCCATTTAACGGGATTAAGCCTGCCGGCTTTTTAGGCCGACAGGCTGTATTATTTTTTATTACTCGTCTTCCTTATCTTCGATTACTCCAAGAATATTAAGGATTGAAATAAGCTCATCTCCGTTTTTGCCTACTCCTGAAAGGAATACAAGTTTATCGTCTGAAGCGTTCTTTGATGAAGGCTTCTCGATACTGTCGTTATCCAGTGTAAGAACCTCTTTAACTGAGTCTACAATGATTCCGATTGCTCCGTGTGATTCGGGCTTCAGGATCAGAATTCTTGTATCTTTAGCGTACTGGTCAGCCTCAAGTCCGAAGCGGAGTCTTAAGCTCATTACCGGAATAACTTCACCTCTGAGGTTGATTACGCCCTTAAAGTATTCCTGAGACTTCGGAACTCTTGTAATGTTCTGCATACGAACGATATTATCAATGTACTTGATATCGATGCCGTAATGCTCATTTCCAAGATTGACAACAATGTATTGTTTGCTTTCTAAATTTGCATTTACTTCTGCCATGATTCCTTCCTCCCATTAAACCAGTGTGTTAACATCGAGAATCAATGCAACTTCGCCATCACCAAGGATTGTAGCGCCGCTGATCATCTTAGGGGTATCGATGTACTTGCTGATAGACTTAATAACAATTTCCTGCTGACCGATAAGATCGTCAACTACGAAGCCTGCAAGCTTATCGCCCTTAGATACGATAACAACTGTAAGGTTGTCATTCTTATCCTTAGAAGATTCAATATCAAGAACTTCGTTAAGGCGTACAAGAGGAATTACGGAACCACGAAGGTGAATAACTTCACTTGACTGAACGTACTTGATATCTGAAACAGGAATATCCTCGATAGTCTGAATGCTTCCGAGAGGAATTGCATACTTTTCTGTACCGATTGTAACCATGAGGGACTGGATAATAGCAAGTGTAAGAGGAAGTCTTACGATGAAGCTTGATCCTTCATGAAGTACGGACTTAACTTCGACGTCACCACCGAGCTTTTCGATATTTGTCTTAACAACGTCAAGACCTACGCCACGTCCGGAAAGGTCTGAAACCTTTTCTGCTGTTGAGAAGCTGGGTCTGAAAAGGAGATCGATTGCTTCCTTATCGCTCATAACCTCGGCCTGTTCCTTGGTTACAATGCCCTTCTCAATAGCCTTGTTCTTAACCTTCTCTACATTAATACCGCCACCATCATCGGAAACTTCGATGACTACGTTGTTACCCTCCTGATAAGCGTTCAGGCTGATAGTACCAACTTCAGGCTTGCCATATTTCTTTCTTTCTTCAGCACTCTCAATACCGTGATCGGCAGAGTTTCTAAGAAGGTGAGTAAGAGGATCGCCGATTTCGTCAATGACTGTACGGTCAAGCTCTGTCTCTTCACCTGTAATGTACAGTTCCATCTTCTTGTCAAGCTTCTTGGAACAGTCTCTGATCATTCTGGGGAATCTGTTAAATACGCTTTCAAGAGGAACCATTCGAACCTTCATAACTGACTGATGAAGATTTGTTGTAATTCTTTCAAGATATTCAATCTGATCATTGAATCCTGCTGTAATGCTTCTTGCTTCCTGCTCAGCATTGCTGAAAGATACGAGACCGTTCTTTGCAATGATAAGCTCGGATACGAGGTTCATAAGATCATCAAGTTTTTCAATATCAACACGTACTGAGCGGTTTACAACAGGCTTGGAAGCTGTTGCTCCTGCTGCAGGCTTCTGCTGTGCGGGAGTTGCTGCAGCTGCAGGTGTCTCAGTCTTAGCTTCTTCCTTAGCTTCTTCTGCCTCGTCACTCTCCTGTGCTTCACCGACAGATGCTTTAAGAACTGTTTCCTTATCAAGTTCTGCAATGTAGCATGTTTCAATTTCGGAAACATTCATTATGCCTTCTTTAATCTTGTCGATGCTTTCCTTAGAAAGGAATGCCATTGAGAAGTGAAGGTCAAATTTTTCGTCTTCAATATCCTGTGTTGAAGGCTCAGACTTTGCTATAGTACCGAGTTCTTCAAGCTTCTTAAATACCAGGAATGCTCTCGCTGCTTTAAGGAGGCAGCTCTCCTGCACATATACCGTAATGCCGTACGCATGCATACCTTCGTCAATTGCATTAACGATTGCATGAGACTCAAAGTCTGCATATGTAAAGCTTCTGAACTTTTCTTTGTCGCTGTCTGCTGTAGCTGTAGCTTCTGCAGTTGCTGTAGCTTCTGCTGTTGCTGCTGCAGCTTCCTTTTTCTTGCCGCCCTTTTTCTTGGCAGGTGCTGCGGGAGCAGCAGGTGCAGCGTCATTATTTATTACCGCAAGGAGCTGGTCAATAAGATCCTGACAATTATCATCGCCTTCATTTCCTTCTGTAACGATTGAATCCAAAATGGACTCAAGTCTGTCCAGACCCTTGAAAAGCAGATCTACAATGTTCGCATCAACTTTCTTTTTGCCGTTTCTTACTTCGGAGAAAACGTCCTCCATCTTATGAGTAAGTTCCTGCATTACCTTATATCCCATTGTACCTGCCATACCCTTAAGGGAATGTGCTGCACGGAATATTTCGTTAATAGTATCTGCGTTTTCGGGCTCTTTTTCGAGGATCAGAAGCTGTTCCGAAAGTGTCTGAAGGTGTTCTCTTGTTTCATCGATGAAGATTTCAAGATATTGACTAACATCCATAGTTTAATACCCCCGTATTATTGGCGATTTCCTTGGCTACTTCCTCCAACGGCTTGACCGTATCCGTAAGTCCTGCCTCGAACACGACTTTCGGCATTCCGTATACCGCTGAAGTTTTCTCATCCTGGGCGATTACGTAACAATTGTTTTTCTGAGCCAGAGTGTGTATGCCCATCGTACCGTCTCCGCCCATGCCGGTAAGAACACAGCAGATAATTTCGTCAAAATCCAAGTCGGCAATCGATTCAAAAAGGATGTCTGCACAAGGTTTCAAAGCGTTTCTCGCAGGTTCTTCCGCATTTAAGTCAATGACATATCCTCTTCCGGACTTTTTAAGTCTCATCTGTGTGCCGCCTTTAGCGATATACACGGTGCCCTTTTCGATTTCCTGCCCATGTTCGGCTTCAACAACCTTTATGGAACTTTCGGCATTTAATCGTTCGGCAAGAGACTTCGTAAAGCCTACAGCCATATGCTGTACCAGAAGAATTGGTGCATTGAGATTTTTCGGTAGATTCGGAATAACCGTCTGGAGTGCTTTGGGTCCGCCTGTTGAAACTGCTATAAGAACAAGTTTCTTGGCGTTTGCTGAAACCGCTTTGTGAGGTCTTCGCGGTGTCGTAATGGCTGCAAGAATTTCTCTTGCATTCATCGGTGAAACCACTCGGGACGTATCCGTCGTACCACTTGAGGCAGGTCTTATTGAATAAGTATGACCACTGGATGCCAGTGAAATCTTTTCCAGTAATTTGGCTTTGAATGCGTCTGATCTGAATTCCAGGAAGCTTTCAGGCTTTCTTATGAAATCGAAAGCACCAAGTTCAAGAGCTTTAATAGTCTCTTTGCTGTCCTGTTTCAGGTTTGCACTGACGATGATTGTTTTAACCTGAATTCTTGCTTTCTTAATGGCTGCAAGGAATTCAAGTCCTGTCATTCTCGGGAGATTGATCTCCATGAGAACAAGATCATAGTCGCTTGGATTCTTAGAAACTTTATCGTAAGCTTCAAGTCCGTCAACGCATGTTCCAACTACCGTAAACCTGCTGTCTGCGGAAATAATATCAGACTCCGTCCTTCTCATAAGTGCAGAGTCATCAACTATGAGTATTTTAAGTTTATTCATACTCTTTCTTAACTCCCACGTTATAAAGTTTACTCATTTTTCATACGTTCACGTTCCAACGCGAATATATAGGTGATAATCTTCTCTCTTTCTTCGTTTGTTATGTTAATAAACTTGAGTTTGTTCTCGTACATTTCGTTCTGATACCCTACCTGGCGTATCAGAACCTCCTTGCAAAGAAGGAAAGGTATAGTGTCTATAATCTGTGGTATTTCCGGAATAACCAGAAATACGTCATCCTTATCGTACAGAGTGAAGGAATTGAATCTGAGACCGCCACCGCTGATGTCCAGCATGGTGCCCTTATTCATGGTTATATTTTCCAGTTCTATTTGCTGTTCGATAAGTTTTCTTCTGCTTTCGGTAGTACATTCCTTTAAGGAGCTGTACAAATGTAATTGGTAATCCGTTAAATGTGCGTAATTTACAGGGATGAGGCAATTCATTCGGAAATACTGACGTCTTTGGTATCTTTCCAGGGCACTTATTGTTCTTATGGTTGCTACTGCAATCTGGCCCTCTTTCTCCGTACCTTTAACTACACACTTACACTGGTAAAATCCCGAAGTAGTATAGAACTGCACCGTGTATACATCGCCTTCGTTCAGTGGAATCAGCTTACTCTGATAAATCGGTACTGTGATTTTCAGTTCATAGTCTGATACCACAGAAACAAGACTGCTTGTATAAAACGTCACATCGTCACCCTTTGAAAAGCCTCGTGCACGTTTAACAAGTTGCATCAATATTTTGTTGCTGTGTTCAAATACATTCTTCGACATTAGTTACCTTATTTCTTTTTCTTTCTGAACTTTGTTCTGATAAGATTTGCAAACAATAATGAAATGCCCTTATCTTCTTCAGCGTCTTCGCGGGTTACGTTGTTAAGTGTGTCCGCAAGCTTCTGAATAGCCTTTG
>JAKSRZ010000008.1 GCA_024403375.1 Lachnospiraceae bacterium | reverse complement strand
TTGTATTTTGAAAAAACCAATCTATATTTCTGCTCTTTCAAAAGACAAAACTGGTGAACTTGAAATAGCTTTTCAATATAACGATGGTTACAATGAAATTATCCATGGATATGCAAACAATATAAATACAATTGAGGCAGGAACTCATATTGAAGGTTTTAAAAAAGCCCTTTACAAAACCATAAATGAGTATGGCCACAAGTTAAAAATATTAAAAGATACTGATAAAATTTAGTGGTTTGAAAAGGAGACAATTATGGCTAAAACATACACGGTCCGTTGCAAGGAATTAAGTGATAATGGCGACGGAGTTGTAATATTCAACAATAAAAAATTTGATGTTCCGGGGGTACTTCCCGGCGAAAAATGTGATATAGAACTTGTGTACCGAAAAGGAGAGACAAAGGCGGATTCCAAGGCAAGACTTGTAAAGGTTCTTGAGCCATCGGCAGACAGAGTAAATCCCGGTTGCAGACTCTTCGGAAAATGCGGTGCGTGCAGTCTCTTACACATGAAATATGAGGATGAGCTGGAATTTAAGCAGGAAAAGGTGAAAAAACTCTTTGCAGGGCTGGGAATTCAGCAGCTTCCCATAATAGGCTCGGATAAGCCTGAACACTACAGAAACAAGGTTTATGCTGCTTTTGACTTTGTTAAGGAAAGAGGAAAAGTCAAAATCGTTGCGGGAATGTACAATGAAGGAACTCACAGCGTAACAGGAACTGCAGACTGCCTCCTCCAGAATTCCATGGCAAACTCAATCATCAAAACAGTTATTGAAGCCATGCGGGAAACAGGAACAAGAGTATACGATGAAGATACAAAAACAGGAACGCTTCGTCACTGCTACATAAGAGTATCTAAAAAGACCGGAAAGGTTATGCTTGTACTTGTAACAGGTACTCCGGAATTTACGGCAAAGAAGCATTTTGTGGATATTCTTACAAAGAAACATCCTTGCATTTCCACAATCATACATAACGTGAATACCAAGAAAACCAGCATGGTGCTTGGAGAGAAGGACACAGTCATTTTTGGACCCGGTTACATTGAGGACCAGCTTTGCGGAGTGAACTTCAGAATATCGCCCCATTCCTTCTATCAGGTGAATCCGGTACAGACCGAAAAACTGTACAAAACAGCCATTGAGTTTGCAAAGCTCAATCAGCTTGATACAGTACTGGATGCGTACTGCGGCATAGGAACCATCGCCCTTTCCGTGGCAGATAAATGTGCTAAGGTTATAGGCGTTGAACTTAATAAGGACGCGGTTGCGGATGCAATAAAAAATGCGGAGCTGAACGAGGCTGAAAGCGTATTGTTCTACGAGGGAGACGCAGGAGAATACATGAAGGAATGTGAGGAAAGCCCCGATGTGGTATTTATGGATCCGCCGAGAAGCGGCAGCAGTAAAGAATTCATCGATGCCCTTATTGAGGCCGGCCCCAAGAAAATCGTCTACATCTCATGCAACCCTGTAACACAGGTACGAGATGTGAGAATGCTCGTAAACGGCGGATACAAAGCAGTTAAAATGCAGGCAGTGGATATGTTCTCAAGAACACCTGAAGTAGAGAATATTGTACTGCTTGAAAAGTAATACAAAAAGAGGAGAAAATTATGGAACAGAAAGTCAGATTTCACCTGCCGGGATTAAGATATAATTACCCGCTTAATATGTACTGGGTAAGCCTTTTGGAGCAGTACCCTGAATATTTCAGACCCAATATCGAAATCGGTTCATTTTTCGGAACCTTCCCTTATGCAATCTGGAACGGCGGCCGCCTTATGCATGACGACCAGTGCGATTCCGATTATGTAAGAGGCGTCATTCAGGCAATGAACAGCAAGGGTATTCCTGTAAGATATACTTTTACAAACCCTTGCCTGGTTGAGGAGGATTTTAAGGACCCTTATTGCAACTTCCTTATGCAGGCCGCAAATAACGGTATGAATGAGGTTATGGTATTTGATCCCAAGCTTGAAGCATACCTGAGAGACAAGTACCCGAACTTTGCATACAACAGCTCCACCTGTAAGGAAATCCGTAATACGGAAGAACTCAATGCCGAAATCGAAAAGCCTTACAAATACGTGGTTCTTGATTACAACCTTAACAACAGATGGGACCTTCTGGAAAATGTTCAGCATAAGGAAAAGCTGGAGGTGCTTATTAACACCCTCTGCATACCCAACTGCCCTCGCCGTGGCGAGCACTATAAGAACATCGGAAGAAATGAAAGAATCATTCTTGAAAACAGAAAGCTTCCCATGGATCAGAAAAAGCCTATTGAACCATGGTACTGCGAATACGGCGATAACAACTGCATTCACAACATAAAGGGCTATCCTACATTTATTTCCGTAGAGGATATATATGAAAAGTACATGCCTGCCGGAATAAATAACTTTAAGATTGAAGGACGTTCAGCTTACATATTCTCACTTATCGACACCTACTGCTACTATATGCTTAAAGAGGAATGTGTCGGTGAAGCAAGACTCCAGATTATCAAAAATCTTGAAAAATCAGGAGTTATCGCAGTGCGTAAGCCCAGACCTGCAATGTGGCCGTAAGAAAAATAAATATTGTACTTTGAATTTTCACAATTTCATGATACAATGCCAAACGTTGTGTCACACAAGTGGCAAAAGGAAGGGAAAAACAATAATGAAAAAGAGAATTTTAGCTGTCATCCTTATGGCAGTAATGGCACTCTCTGCAATCGGATGCGGCGGCAGCGGTGTTCAGGTAAAAGCCCATGAAGGCAGCAAGAAGGTTACTGTAAACCTTGGAGAGTACAAGGGTATTGCTCTTAAGGGTGTTACAGATGCTGAATATGATAACGAGATTCGTACTATGCTCAGCAGCATGGCAAAGACAGAGGAATATGACGGTGTTGCAGAAAATGGTGACACAGTTAACATTAACTACATCGGAATCAGGGACGGAGTTCCCTTTGAAGGCGGCACAGATGACAGCGAAGAAGGCACAGACCTTACTCTTGGAAGCGGACGTTTCATCGACGGTTTTGAAGAAGGCCTCCTCGGAACAAAGAAGGGTGATGTCAGAGAACTGAACCTTACATTCCCCGATCCTTATCCCAACAACCCTGACCTTGCAGGCCAGCCTGTTATTTTCAAAGTAACAGTAAAGGCAGTTAAGAGAACAACAGTTCCCGAGCTTACAGACGAACTTGCCCAGGGCATCGGCTACGATTCCAAGGCTGATCTTGAAAAGACAATCAGAGAAGAACTTGATAAGGCAGCATATCAGCAGATTATCGCTGAGACAATGCTTGGAAATACAGAAATCAAGAACATGCCCGCTGACGAAATCAGCAATGCCGCAGAGGAAATGTACGCTTCATACTGTGGCTACTGCCAGTCAATGGCAACAAACTACGGCATGGACTTCAACACTGTTCTGTACTACATGACAGGATATCCTTCAACTGAAGAGTTCAAGGCATATGTCGACGAATATACAGACAAGAAGGTTAAGTACCAGTACATCGTTGAAGCTATTTACGAGAAAGAGAAGCTTTCTTACACTGACGAAGAATTCATGGAGAGAGCAATGGTATATGCTGAGGGCTATGGCTTCAGCACATATGAAGAATTTGAGACTGAGTACACAAAAGAAACAATTATTGATGCAATAAAGATGGACATCGTTATCGATTACATCATCGACAATGCAACAAAATTCTAATAGGATTTCTTAGGGCTGCGGATTACCGCAGCCTATTTTACTGCCCTCATGTCCTTTGGCTTGACGAGAAGGGAAAAAAGAGATAACATAACAACATCAGAATTTCAATCAATTCACAATTCGTGTTTATCAATTTATTCCCAAAAGCTTTTAACAAGTTAACAGGAGGGTTCAAATGAACTATGAGAAGATGTCGGTTTCCGAGCTTAAGGAACTGGCAAAAGAAAAGGGACTAAAAGGGGTTACTGCACTTAAAAAAGCGGAGCTTATTGAAGCGTTGTCGGCAGCGGAAAAGAAAGAGGCACCTGCGGCTGCTGAAAAAAGAGAGAAACCCAAAAAGGAAGCAAGGACTGAAAAAAAGCCGGAAGTCAAGCAGGAAGTTAATGCTGAACCAAAGCCTGAGGTAAAGCCTGAAGTAAAGCCTGAAGCAAAACCTGAAATAAAATCTGAGGCGAAGCCTGAGATAAGAGAACGTGCAGAACGCCCTTATCAGCCCCAGCAGCAGAGAAACAATCAGAACTATCAGAATAACTCCAATAATCAGAATAATAACAGGCCCAATAATCCTAACAACCAGAGGAATCAATTCAGACCCGGACAAAGACCTCAGTACGGACAGCCTCGCCAGATGAGGGACAACTCTGAACAGCCGCGCCAGATGAGAGAAGCTTCTGACGGCCGAGCTCAGAGAGAATATTCTGAAAATCCCAAGGCTGCTCAGGAAAACAACGAATCAGTTCCTGCACCTGCAGTACATGCAGCACCGAACAATTATGCACCTGCTCAGGCACATCTGGAGCCTGCCAATGTACAAGAAGGTTCAGAACTTGACAGCGGCATCGAGAAACACGGCATCCTGGAAATCATGCCGGATGGTTTTGGATTTATCAGATGTGATAATTTCCTGCCGGGAATGAACGACGTTTATGTTTCTCCCATGCAGATTAAGCGATATGGCTTAAGAAACGGTGATATGATCCGCGGAAATACGAAGGTTCAGGCGGCAACAGAAAAGTTTTCGGCACTGCTTTATATTAAAGACGTAAACGGTTATACCATTGAAGAAACATTAAGAAGAAGAAAATTCGAAACACTTACTCCTATCTTCCCCAAGGAAAGAATTCACATGGAAACACCTTCCAGCTCTGTTGCCATGAGAATGGTGGACCTGATTGCTCCCATCGGTAAGGGACAAAGAGGAATGATTGTTTCACAGCCTAAATCAGGAAAGACTACACTTCTTAAGGAAATCGCAAATTCGATAACAAAAAATCATCCTGATATGCACCTTATTATCCTTCTTATTGACGAAAGACCTGAAGAAGTAACCGATATGAAGGAATCAATTCACGGAGCCCATGTGGATGTAATATATTCCACATTTGACGAGCTTCCTGAAAACCATAAACGAGTATCTGAAATGGTTATTGAACGAGCAAAGAGACTTGTTGAGTACGGAAAGGATGTTGTTATCCTTCTTGACTCTATTACACGTCTTGCCAGAGCATATAACCTTACTGTTACAGCCAGCGGAAGAACACTTTCAGGTGGTCTTGATCCGGCAGCCCTTCACATGCCCAAAAAATTCTTCGGTGCAGCAAGAACGATGAGAGAGGGCGGAAGCCTTACAATTCTTGCCACGGCCCTTGTGGAAACCGGAAGCCGTATGGACGACGTTGTATTTGAGGAATTCAAGGGAACAGGCAACATGGAGCTTGTACTGGACAGAAACCTCTCCGAAAGAAGAATTTTCCCTGCTATAGACCTGGCAAAATCAGGCACAAGACGTGATGACCTTTTACTTGCCCCGGATGAACTGGAGGCAATGTCAAGAGTAAGACGGGCTCTTAACGGTGCACATCCCGAAGAGACAACGGAAAAGCTTATAAATATGTGTGCACACACAAGAAATAACAGAGATTTTGTCAATACAATTCTTAAGGGAATCAACTAAAAAAACTATTGCAAATGTAAAATAATGATGATATAATCCAAAAGCTTGTGTGAATGACCACATGGCGTACAACAGAAGTTCTGAGCCAAATCTCAGGACCCGGGATTTGAAAGGAGATTACGATGAAAGAGGATATCCAGCCTAAATACTTAGTATCTCATGTTACATGCAACTGCGGTAACACATTTGAGACACGTTCCACAAAGGGTGATATTCACGTTGAAATCTGCTCAAAGTGCCACCCCTTCTATACAGGTCAGCAGAAGGCTACTGCTGCTCGTGGCGCAATCGAGAAGTTCAACCGTAAGTATGGCTTAGCATAGGAACATCGATTTTTGCAAAATTGGGTTGAGACTTATCGATAGTCTCAACCTTAATTTTTTAATCGACAATATTGGGACGTTACAAAACGAGGAGTTTTTGTTATGAAGAATTCAGGTATCGGCGGTCAGGCTGTCATCGAAGGCGTTATGATGAAAAACGGTAATAAGTATGCCGTTGCAGTTCGTAAGCCCGATGGAAGTATCGCTGTTGAAATAAAAGAATGTAAAGATCCTTCCAAGAGAAGCAAGTTTTTGCAGCTTCCTCTTGTAAGAGGCGTAATCGCCTTTATTGATTCACTGACAATAGGTATGGACGCACTTACTATTGCATCCAAGTACTATGTCGAGGATGAGGAAGAGACTAAATTCGAAAAGAAATTAAATGAGATTACAAAGGGAAAGGGAGATAAGATTATTAATGGTCTTACAATCTGCTTTTCCATTGTGCTTGCTTGTGTAATCTTTATTATAGTGCCCCTGCTTTTATCAAGACTTATTGAAAAAGTGGTAACAAATCAGGTTCTCCTCGGACTTATTGAGGGCATTATAAGAGTTCTTATTTTTATCCTTTATATATTCCTGATTTCAAGAATCAGAGACATTAAGAGACTGTTCATGTACCACGGTGCCGAGCATAAGTGCATCAGCTGTATTGAAAGCGGCAAAGAGCTTACAGTAAAAAATGTCCGTGCCTCAAGCAAAGAACATAAGCGTTGCGGCACAAGCTTTATCTTAAATGTAATGATTCTTTCCATAATTTTCTTTATGGTTGTAAGAGTAGATAACGTTGCACTTAAGCTTGTTTTAAGACTCCTTCTGATTCCTGTTATTGCAGGCATCTCATATGAGTTTACAAAGCTTGCCGGAAAGAGCGACAGCAAGATCGTAAACATCTTATCAAAGCCCGGTCTCCTTATGCAGAAGCTCACAACAAAAGAGCCTGATGATAAGATGATTGAAGTGGGCATCAAGTCCGTGGAAGCAGTCTTTGATTGGAGAGAATTCCTCGGTATTGACGGCTCTTCCGAAAAGAAGCACGGCAAAAAGGATAAGAAGCATAAGCACAATAATGCTGAAGAAGAAACAGTAGCACCTGTTGTTGAAAAGGTTGCTGAAGAAGCTCAGCCCGTGGAGGAAAAGAAGGAAGAACCTGAACAGGCAGAGAAGACTGAGAAGAAGGTAGAAAAGCCTTTGGAGGTTGATATTTCAAAGCTTTTCGATATTAAGATTCCCGATGTGGATGAAACAAAGCCTAAGAAGGGCTGGAAGGTTAAGCATGAGGAGGAGCCAAGATTTGCAGCTCCCGAAACAAGTGCTGAGGAGGATGAAATCCTTGCGGCTCTTGACTTTATGTTTGAATATAATGGACCGAAGACTCAGGTGGAAATCACTGATGATCCCAATGCAGTATCACCTGAACAGCACAAGACAGATTCAGAAGGCGAAGAGACTGATAAGGAAAAATGACCTACAGAGAACTGTTACAGTCAGCAGAAGAGGTACTGACGGCGGCAAACGTTCCGGATGCGAAAACGGACGCTTGGCGTTTGTTTGAGGAATTGTTGAATATGTCCCGCGGAAGCTATTTTATGAAGCAGGACGAAGAGATTCCCGGTGCATTACAAATGACGGTAACAGCTTTTGAAGAAGCAGTGTCAAAACGCAAAAAAAGAATTCCTTTACAGTACATTCTGGGAACCCAGGACTTTTACGGAAGAACCTTCAAGGTTTCTGAAGATACATTGATTCCCCGATTTGATACAGAAGTGGTTGTGGAAAAGGCCATTGATGCGGCCAAGGAGTATTGCAGGGACACAGGAAAACAGACGAAGGACCTTAAGATCCTTGACGTCTGCACAGGAACCGGATGCATCCTCATTTCCATGGTCTGTGAGCTTCAGGCTTCGGAAGGAATCGGAACGGATATTTCAGAAGGAGCCGTTACACTGGCAAAAACCAATGCGGAGTCCAACAATGTGACTAATTGCACAAAATTCTGTTCCGGAGATTTGTTTAATGCCTTAAATGGCACTGATTACGAAAAAACTGAATTTGATATAGTAGTATCCAATCCGCCCTATATTAAGTCATCTGACATACAGACCCTTGACGAAGAGGTGAGAATGCACGAGCCCATGACTGCCCTTGACGGCAGTGAAGACGGTTTACTGTTCTACAGACGAATCGCAGAAGAAATCAAAGGGCATATCGCCCATAAAGGCAGATTGGTGTTTGAAATTGGTTGTGACGAAGCTCGTGATGTGGCGAATATCATGAAAGATGCGGGCTTCATTGACATAAAGATTCATAAAGACCTGGCCGGACTTGACAGAGCCGTGACAGGCACATATGGAGGTACACATGTTTGATAAGTTAGAAGACCTCGTACGTCGTTACGAGGAAATCCAGGCCGAGCTGTCTTCACCGGAAGCAGCCAACGACCAGGCACGTTTCAGAAAGCTCATGAAGGAGTCCAGTGACCTGGCTGAGCTTGTTGAAACATTCAATACATACAAAAAAGAACAGCAGAACATTCAGGATTCATTGGAAATCATTGATACAGAGCCGGATCCTGAGATGAAGGAACTTGCAAGAGAGGAACTGGCAGAATCCAAGAAGAACGTAGAGAGCCTTGAGGAACGCCTTAAAATCCTTCTTCTTCCCAAGGATCCTAATGATGATAAGAACGTTGTAGTCGAAATTCGTGCAGGTGCAGGCGGAGACGAAGCAGCACTTTTTGCTGCAGAGCTTTACAGAATGTACTGCAAGTATGTAGAAACACAGCGTTGGAAAATCGATCTAATTTCCTTAAGCGAATCCGGAATAGGCGGAGCTAAGGAAGTTGTGTTTATGATTAACGGCCAGGGTGCATACTCAAAGCTCAAGTACGAAAGCGGAGTTCACCGCGTACAGCGTGTACCCGTTACAGAAAGCGGCGGAAGAATCCACACATCCACAGCTACAGTTGCAATTATGCCTGAGGCAGAAGAGGTTGATGTTCAGATTGACCCTAACGATTGCAGAATCGACGTATTCCGTTCCTCAGGAAATGGTGGACAGTGCGTAAATACAACAGACTCAGCAGTTCGTCTTACACATATTCCCACAGGTATCGTTATTTCATGTCAGGACGAAAAGTCTCAGCTTAAGAACAGAGACAAGGCAATGAAGGTTCTTCGTGCGAAGTTATATGAACTTGAGCTTGAAAAGGCACATGATGCAGAGGCTGCCAACAGAAAGAGTCAGGTAGGTACAGGAGACCGTTCTGAAAAAATCAGAACATACAATTTCCCTCAGGGACGTTGTACAGACCATCGTATCCACCTTACAGCGTATAATCTTGATGACGTAATGAATGGAGATATTCAGGAGTTTGTTGATGCACTTACTGCTGCAGATCAGGCAGCAAAGCTTGCTGACATGGCAGCAGAACAGTGATTAACAGACTTGCTCTTCAGAATTTCAGAGTAATAATATGAGCAGATACGAACGAACAATTGCCTTGATTGGCGAAGAAGCACTGGAAAAACTTAAGCGGGCTCATGTGGCCATTTTCGGTGTGGGCGGCGTAGGCGGCTACGTTACGGAAGCACTTGTCAGAGCCGGTGTAGGTAAAATTACCGTGGTGGATAATGACACTGTAAATGAGACAAATATCAACCGCCAGATTATAGCACTGACATCAACGGTGGGCAGGCTGAAAACGGAAGTAATTGCAGAAAGGGCGAAGGACATTAATCCGGATATAGAGGTAATTGAAAGACCGGTGTTCTTCCTGCCTGAAAATGCGGATACTTTTGATTTTTCACAATATGATTACGTTGTGGATGCTATAGATACTGTAACAGGAAAACTGGCACTTATTGAAAAAGCACAAAACGCGGGAGTACCGGTTATTTCTTCCATGGGTGCCGGTAACAAGCTTGATCCTACGAGGTTCAAGGTGGCTGACATATATAAAACCAACGTATGTCCGCTGGCAAAGGTAATGAGAAGAGAATGCAAGGCCAGAGGAATAAAGGGCTTTAAGTGTGTCTATTCAGAGGAGGAGCCGGTTGTTAAGAAACAGGTTATAGCCAGCATCTCCTTCGTTCCTTCCGTGGTGGGACTGATTGCTGCGGGAGAGGTTATAAAGGACCTTATAAAATAATGATTACATCCTTATCCAACAGTCAGATAAAGAATATACAAACGCTCCTTAAGAAATCAAAGGAGCGTTTTTCGCAAGGTCTTTTTGTGGCAGAGGGAGTCAGAATGACTTCGGAGGCCGCAAAGCTTGGGATTATAGAAAAGGTTTATATGTCTGAAAGCTTCAGCGGTAAAGACATATTCGAGGGAATACCGCAGGAAATTGTTACGGACAGCGTAATGGCAGCGGTTTCGGACACAGTGACATCTCAGGGCGTGCTTGCACTGGTAAAGATACCTGAAAGAAACGCAGAGACTTTGCTTGAAGAGGCAAAAGCACTGATAATGCTTGAAAATCTTCAGGACCCCGGAAACCTTGGTACAATTATCCGTACTGCAGAAGCTGCGGGTATGGATGCAGTGGTATTGTCCGAGAATTCTGTGGACGTTTATAATCCTAAGGTTGTGCGTTCCACTATGGGAGCACTGTTCAGGGTGCCTATCATATATGTTCCCGGATTTACTGCACTTGTGAAGAAACTGGGAGAGGAGGGATGGCATACCATAGCAACGCATCTGTCCGGGAAAATAGATTTTCCTGAGGCTGATTATTCCGGAAAAACTGCAATACTCGTAGGCAATGAGGGCAATGGACTTACAGACGAAACAACCGAGGCTGCGGTAACAAAAGTTATCATTCCCATGGAAGGTAAAGTTGAAAGTCTTAATGCCGGTATTGCAGCGGCATTGATGATGTACGAGATAAAAAGAAACAGGTGATTATCAGTATTGCATAAACCTTTGAATGGTGATAATATAAGCTTGGAAACGTTTCCACGAACAGGTGGAAAATGAGCAGAGGACCATATGGAAACTATCACTATCAGAGAAGTTGCCAAAGCATGCGGAGTCGGCGTAAGTACCGTTTCACGTGCAATTAATAATCATCCTAACATCAGCGATGAAAAAAAGGCACTGATTTTAAGAAAAATAGAAGAACTGGGATACGTCCCCAATAACAGTGCACGTAACCTTAAAAGAAGCGGAGGGAAAGCCATTGCAGTCCTTGTAAAAGGAATGACAAACCCGTTCTTTAATGTTATGATAAAGATTATGGAGGCGGAGATTATTGCCAACGGCTACACAATGGTTCTTCAGCACGTAGATCCTTCTGAAGACGAAGCAGACGTAGCTATCGAGCTTGCAAAGGAAAAGAAACTTTGCGGCATAATCTTTCTGGGAGGCATATTCGCCAGAACCGGAAGAAGCCTCAACAACATCCATATTCCATACGTTATTTCAACTGTCGGATCACCTATAAAAGGCATCAGCAAAGCAGACTACTCATCTGTATCCGTTGATGACGAAATAGAAGGAGAAAAGGTTACAAGCTTTCTCCTGGCAAGAGGCAGAAAAAGAATTGCGATTTTTGCCGGAGCCCATAATGACACTTCAGTAGGTATGCTGCGATTAAGCGGCTACAAACGGGCATTGAAAAATGCCGGCATAGAATTCGATGAGGAACTTGTACTGTACCTCCCGGATGAAAACGAAGAATACAGCTACGAAAATGGCTATGCGGCAGCTAAAAGACTTTTGAATAAGCATATTGAATTTGATGCGATTTTTGCCGTTGCAGATGTAATGGCGGTGGGAGCATTAAGAGCCCTGAACGAGGAAAAGATAAACGTTCCGAAGGAAGTGGCGGTTATAGGATTTGATGGCATCGAGCTTACAGGTTACACAAATCCGGCACTGTCAACGCTGGCTCAGCCCATTGAAGAAATGGCCTATGAAACAAGTTCATTACTATTGAATGTGCTTGATGGCAGCGGAGAACACAGACATTCAGTGTTTGAAGGCAGAATTATTGAGAGAGAAACGACATAAGGGGGCAACCTAAATGGCTGACGGATTACAGACAAAATATACATTTCACTCATTTGCGTCTATTGACAAGCTTACAACATACCTTAACAACCAGAGCATTCCCATTAATATGATTGTCAATATTGAGTATGATTCCAAGAATGACGAGTGGGTTCTTATCTATCTTAAATACACAATTGCAAAGTAATAAAGCAGGTAATATCCTTAAATTTACAAAACAATAAGAAATAATATTGCGTATTATGTTGATTATGATATAATGACAACGTGATTTTTTCACAAATTTTGTAATATGATGGGAGATTAAAATGGCAGAATATGTAATTTCTACAGATTCCACTGCAGATTTACCTGATAGTTATGTGGACAAATACAACATTGTTATCCAGGACTTAGGTTTTTCTTTCGGTGATGAACTCTACAGAGGCGTATCCGAAATGGACCATAAGACCTTCTATGACAGAGTAAGAAACGGTGACGTTGCAAAGACCAACGCATCTATTCCCGGAGCAGTGAAAGCAAGCTTCAAGGAAATCCTTGACCAGGGAAAGGATATCCTTCACCTCGCCTTTTCATCCGGATTAAGTGCCAGCTATAACGTGGCAACAATTGTTGCTGAAGAACTGGCAGAAGAGTATCCTGACAGAAAGATTATTGTAATAGATTCACTTTGTGCAGCTCCCGGACAGGGCCTTTTCGTATACCTTGGCTGTGAGAATCAGGTTAAAGGAATGAGCCTTGAAGATAATGCCAAGTATCTTGAGGATATTAAGCTTCATGTTGTTCATGAGTTTACTGTTGAAGACCTTAAGTACCTTGCACGCGGCGGCCGTATAAGCAAGTCTTCAGCTGTTATCGGTAATATTATTAACATAAAGCCCGTTCTTCGCGTAGACAATGAGGGCCATCTTGTGGCAACTGCAAAGGTACGCGGACGTAAGGCATCTCTTAACAAGCTTGTTGAGAACATGGGCTCACATATTTGCGACGAATACAAGAACGATATTGTGTTCATCGGACACGGCGATTGCCTTGAAGATGCAGAATATGTTGCAGAGAGAGTTAAGGAACAGTTTGGTGTTGATAAGTTTATGATTAACTTCTTATCTCCTACCATCGGTGCTCATGCAGGCCCGGGTACTGTTGCACTTTTCTTCCTTGGAAGAGAAAGAGAATAATGATAAATTGCAGCCTGCCGATTTCGGCAGGCTTGCTTTGAAATAAGGAGTAGATATGCCCGTTTTTGATTTTAATCAGGAAAAAAAGGATGCTGTAAACGCAGAAAAGACTTATGAACTGGTATATTCGGATGTCAGATGTCCGGATAAGGATCATCCGATAATTCTTCTGCAGGATGGGGAAAATACGCTATCACATCATTCTTCAGGAATGTTTGACGCACCCATAAAAGGAACTGCCTTCGTCTGTGAAGAAACAAAGAAGTCCCACAACATGCTTAAAGTGGATGCCAGATTTGAGAGCCTCTTGAAATGGCTGGGGGACAATCATATTATGGTACGTCTTTCAGGACAGCAGACTGAGGGTGGGTATGCCGTTTATAAAATACAGGAAATCGGCGTTGCAATGCGTGGAACAAAGCTTTCCGGGGAGAACGGATTCCTTCAGTTCATGATAGAAAGACTGCTCCAGAGCGATGCACCTTCAGTAAACGCAACAGACCCTGAAGAAGCAGAAGATGCAGATGATATGAAGCTCACAAGCATCCAGAGCATTACGGATTATCTGACATGTGCAGGCAGCACTTTGCCGGACAACATTCGTCTCTGGGCAAGAAGAAACCTGGCTGTGGCAAAGTCCTCTGAGGTAACTCCCGAGGAAAGACGTCACGCACAGAGAGCACTCTCCATCATGCTTAATATTCGCTGGAAGAATACTCACTTCACACCGATTGATCCTGTTGAAGCAAGAAAGATTCTTGATGAGGAGCTGTACGGCCTTAACCAGGTAAAGCAGAGAATCATTGAGACAATTATTCAGATTAACAGAACTCATACGCTGCCGGCCTACGGAATACTCCTTATAGGACCGGCCGGAACGGGTAAATCTCAGATTGCTTACGCAGTTGCCAGAATACTTAAGATGTCCTGGACAACTCTGGAAATGAGCTCCATAAATGATCCTGAACAGCTTACGGGCAGCTCAAGAATATATGCAAACGCAAAGCCCGGACTCATTATGGAAGCCTTTGCAAACGCAGAAAGCTCCAACCTTCTGTTTATCATCAATGAGCTGGATAAGGCATCATCAGGAAAGGGAAACGGAAATCCTGCTGACGTTCTTCTTACACTCCTTGATAATCTGGGCTTCACAGATAACTATATTGAGTGCAATATTCCCACCACGGGAGTCTATCCCATTGCAACTGCCAACGACAAGAGTGCCATCAGTGCACCGCTTATGTCGAGATTTGCTGTCATCGAGCTGCCGGATTATACTCTGGACGAAAAGAGAGTCATCTTTACAAGATTTGCAATGCCGAAGGTATTAAAGCGAATCGGATTAAGAGATGAAGAAATAGTAATATCGGATGAAGCACTGGATGCGGTAATGGAGAAATTCAGAGAAACATCAGGTATCAGAGATATTGAGCAGGCTGCGGAACATATTGCTGCACATGCACTATATGTAATTGAGGCAGAAAAGAAAGACAAGGTTGTCTACGATGCTCAGATGATAAAAGAACTGTTGAAATAAAAAATCGGCGAACCACTTTGAAAGGGTTCGCCTCCTACTCGATTATTTTGTGTTTTCTTTCTTTAACTCGTTCATTCTCATTGCACGAACCTTAAGAGGAAGTCCCCAAAGAGTAATGAAACCATCTGCATCGTGGTGATCGTACATATCACCTGTTGTGAAGGATGCAAGGGACTCGCTGTAGAGTGAGTAAGGTGATGTTGTACCGTTCTTGATGATGTTGCCCTTATAAAGACGGAGCTTAGCCTCACCTGTAACATATTCCTGAGTAACGGAAACGAAAGCGGAGATTGCTTCACGAACAGGTGTGAACCACTTTCCTTCGTAAACGATGCTTGCAAGCTTGCTGCCAAGATCCTTCTTAAGTGCGAGAGTATCACGATCAAGAACGAGCTCTTCGAGCTGCTGATGAGCTTCCATAAGGATTGTACCGCCGGGAGTCTCATAAACGCCACGTGACTTCATACCAACTACACGGTTTTCTACGATATCAACAATACCGATACCATGCTTTCCGCCAATCTTGTTAAGCTCGCGGATAATATCAGCAACCTTCATCTTCTTGCCGTTAAGTGCAACGGGCATACCCTTTTCGAAGGAGATGGAAAGTTCCTCGCCCTCATCGGGAGCCTTTTCAGGTGTTACGCCGAGAACAAGCATGTGATCATAATTGGGAGCCTGAGAAGGTCTCTCGAGCTCAAGTCCTTCGTGGCTGATGTGCCAGATATTTCTGTCACGGCTGTAGGACTGGTCTGTTCCGAAAGGAAGATCGATGCCGTGTGCCTTACAATATTCGATTTCAGCTTCACGGGAATCCATCTGCCACTTATCATCACGCCAAGGTGCGATAACCTTGATGTCAGGAGCAAGAGCCTTGATACCAAGCTCGAAACGAATCTGGTCGTTACCCTTACCTGTAGCACCGTGGCAAATAGCAACAGCGTTTTCTTTTCTTGCGATTTCAACGAGCTTAGCAGCGATAGTAGGTCTTGCCATAGCAGTTCCCATGAGGTACTTGTGCTCGTATACTGCACCTGCCTGTACGCAAGGCATAATATAATTCTCACAAAGATCGTCTACAACATCTTCGATATAAAGCTTTGAAGCACCGGAGAGCTTAGCACGCTGATCCAGTCCGTCAAGCTCTTCGCCCTGACCGCAGTCGATACAGCAACAAACTACTTCGTAACCATAAACTTCCTTTAACCAAGGGATGATGGCAGTGGTATCAAGACCACCGGAGTAAGCTAATACAACTTTTTCCATGTTTTTCCTCTTTTCTTATTTGAATAATTATTATTGCATTATATGGACCATTTCCATAACTGAACCATAATATATACCATAAAAAATGAATTTGCAAGATTTATATTTAAAAACGAAAAAATTAATATTTATACATTTTGGTGAATAAAATGCATAAATTATTGCTATGATTGTTAAAAAATAAATTTACCAATGCGTAGCTTTAGTGTTGCAAAGCGTTAATAAGAGTGATACCATTTACCTGTTTATTTATACATAAAATATTCACTGGGGAGGATCTTTCTATGAAAAAGAAAGCACTTTTACTGGGAACGGTTGTACTGATTCTGCTGATGACCACACTTACAGCGTGCGCAGGAGCAGATGGCGGCAACGTGTTCATCGCAACTTTCTGGTCGCTTGTACCTGCCTTGGTAGCTATCGTACTGGCACTTATTACAAAGGAAGTTTACAGCTCACTGTTTGTAGGTATTGTAATCGGTGCACTTCTGTACAATAACTTCAACATTATCGGAACAGTTGATACACTTGTACAGGACGGACTTATTACAGCAGTAGCCGATACAGCAGGTATTTTCATATTCCTTGTTGTACTTGGAATTATGGTAGCCCTTGTTAACAAGGCAGGCGGTTCAGCAGCCTTCGGACGCTGGGCCACAAAGAACATCAAGACAAAGGCCGGTGCAATGCTGTGCACATTCCTTCTTGGTATTCTCATTTTCATTGACGACTACTTCAACTGCCTTACAGTTGGTGCCGTAATGAGACCCGTTACCGACGGACACAAAGTATCCCGTGCAAAGCTTGCATACCTTATCGATGCAACAGCAGCACCTATCTGCATGATTGCTCCCATTTCATCCTGGGCAGCAGCAGTATCTGAATATACATCAGGTATTACAGATACAGCAGGAAACGAAATTTCCAGCCTTGCACTTTTCTGCAAAGCAATCCCTTATAACTTCTACTCACTCCTTACATTCGTGTTCATCATCGCCCTTGTACTCATGAAGTTCGATTACGGCCCGATGAAGAAGCATGAGGCAAATGCAGAGAAGGGTGACCTTTTCACATTTGGTAAGGAAGTTAAGACAGAAAAGGAACTTATGGAGGATGATGGTAAGGGCTCAGTACTTGACCTTGTTCTTCCTGTAGCAATCCTTATTGTTGTTTCAGTATTTGCACTTATTTATGTAGGCGGCTTCTATGAAGTTGGCGGAGACTACAAGGGCGACTTTGCAGGTGCCTTCGGTAATACCGACGCTACTGTGGGCCTTCCTCTTGCAGGTATCGTAGTCCTTGTTATCACCATGATTTACCTTATTCTCAGAAAGAGACTTAACATTAAGGAAACAATGGAATGCATTCCCAAGGGCTTCTGTGCAATGGTTCCCGCTATCCTTATTCTTACTCTTGCTACATCACTTAAGAATATGACAGGACTTCTCGAGTCATCCACCTTCGTACAGGCAGCACTCGAAAACGCAGATGCATTACAGAAGTTCCTTCCTGCTATTATCTTCATGGTAGCTTGCGGTATTTCCTTCGCAACAGGAACATCATGGGGAACATTCGGAATTCTTATTCCTATCGTTCTCAGCATATTCGATCCCGGCTCAGAACTTTGCGTAATCGGTATGTCGGCTTGTCTTGCAGGCTCAGTATGTGGTGACCACTGCTCACCTATTTCAGATACAACAATTATGTCATCCGCAGGAGCACAGTGCGAGCACGTTAACCACGTTTCAACTCAGCTTCCTTATTCCCTTACGGTTGCAGCAGTATCCTTCGTTCTTTACCTCCTTTCAGGTTTTGTACAGAACGCAGTGATCTGTCTCCCTATCGGAATCGTTCTTATGATTGCGGTTCTTTTCGTAATCAAAATGATGACAAAAAAAGAGAATGCATAATTAAAAATGTGTTGACAAACGGCGGCGTACATGTTATATATGTATAGCTTGCGAGTAATCGCAACAGAAGCAGAGTATCCGCTCTCGCCTCCAGCGCCGTTTGGCAGCAAAGAGGTCAACATAAACTAATACAGCTCTTTTGCTGTACTGATATGTGCAATTCGGATGGTCTGCTTCCTCAGACCATCTTTCTTTTTTTAAGATTGCCGGACAGGCACACCGGATTGGAGGTACACAACAATTAGCGAAGTACAGGTACAAATCAACGAACAGATCAGAGACAAAGAAGTTCGTCTTGTAGGCGAAGAGGGCGAACAGCTTGGCATTATGTCAGCGAAGGACGCACTCGCTTATGCAGAAGAGCACGGCGTAGACCTTATTAAAATTGCTCCTACAGCTAAGCCTCCCGTTTGCAAAGCAATGGATTTTGGTAAATACCGTTACGAGCAGACGAGAAGAGAAAAGGACGCCAAGAAGAAACAGAAGGTCACTGAAGTTAAGGAAGTTCGCCTTACTCCAAATATCGATGACAATGACTTAAACACAAAGGCTTCACAGGTATCCAAGTGGATTGCCAAGGGAGACAGGGTTAAGGTTTCACTCCGCTTCCGCGGAAGAGAAATGGCTCACATGCAGACAGGTAAGGAAATTCTTGATGCATTCTTCGAGAAGGTTGCCGATGTTGCACAGGTTGAGAAGCCCGCAAAGATGGAAGGAAGAAGCATGATTATGTTTCTTAGCAAGAAAGCAAATTAATAGTTAGATTCAGGAGGAAATTACAATGCCGAAGTTGAAGACAAACAGAGCAGCAAACAAGAGATTTTCCATGACAGGTACAGGAAAGCTTAAGAGAAACAAAGCTGGTAAGCAGCACATCCTTACAAAGAAGTCCAGAAAGCTTAAGAGAGATCTTCGTAAGCCTGAGACAGTAGATAGTGCAAACATTAAAGCAGCTAAGAAGATGCTGCCTTACGCTTAATCAACAGACAGTTAGTACCGAATAATGGAGGAATAAAAAATGGCTAGAGTTAAAGGTGGCATGAATGCCAAGAAGAAGCACAATAGAGTATTAAAGCTCGCTAAGGGTTACAGAGGCGCTCGCAGCAAACAGTACAGAATTGCTAAGCAGTCCGTAATGAGAGCTCTTACATCTGCATACGCAGGCAGAAAGCAGAAGAAGCGTCAGTACAGAACACTTTGGATCGCTCGTATCAATGCAGCTTGCAGACTTAACGGCCTTTCATACAGCAAGTTCATGTACGGTCTTAAGCTCGCTGATATCACAATCAACAGAAAGATTCTTGCTGATATCGCAGTTAACGATGCAGCAGGCTTCACAGCACTTTGTGATGCTGCTAAGGCAAAGCTCAACTAAGACTTTGAAAAATATAACCTCGCAGGTTTTGCGAGGTTGTTTTTTTGTTTGTTTTGGTGTAAAATACATCCCGCACTAATTTTTGACAATTTTTTGAAAATATATGTAAAGGAGTCAGTATAATGGAAGACAGAGAAATATTGAAGTATGTGGATCACACATTACTTACCCAGACATCAACATGGGAAGAGATTAAGCAGATCTGCGACGATGGAATGGAGTACGGTACAGCATCAGTATGTATCCCTCCTTCATACGTAAAGCAGGCAAAGGAATATGTTGGCGATAAGCTGGCAATCTGCACAGTTATCGGTTTCCCCAATGGTTACAATACAACAGCAGTCAAGGAATTTGAGACAAAGGAAGCATTAAAAGAGGGTGCATCCGAAATCGATATGGTTATCAATATCGGATGGCTCAAGGACAAGAAGTACGATTGCATCCTTAATGAAATCAAGACTCTTAAGGCAGCATGCGGTAATAATATCCTTAAGGTTATTATCGAGACATGCCTCCTTACAGACGAAGAGAAGGTTAAAATGTGTGAACTTGTTACAGAAGCAGGTGCAGATTTCATAAAGACATCCACAGGCTTCTCAAAGGCAGGTGCAACATTTGAAGATATTGCACTGTTTGCAAAGAATGTTGGTCCCGACGTTCGCATGAAGGCAGCCGGCGGAATTTCATCCTTGGATGATGCAAAGAAGTTCTTAAGCCTTGGTGCAACAAGACTGGGCACAAGCCGTATCGTTAAGCTTATCAAGGGCCAGCAGGGTTCAGGATATTAATATCGAAAGGAGATATAAATATATGTCAACACCTCATAACGCAGCACAAAAGGGAGATATTGCAAAGACAGTGCTTATGCCCGGAGATCCTCTTCGTGCAAAATACATTGCAGAAACATATCTTGAAGACGTTAAGTGCTTTAACACTGTCCGTAATATGTTCGGTTATACCGGAAAATATAAGGGCAAAGAAATTTCAGTAATGGGCGGTGGCATGGGTATGCCTTCCGTAGGTATTTATTCATATGAGCTTTACAGCTTCTATGATGTAGAGAACATTATCCGTATCGGTTCTGCAGGAGCATATTCTGACGATATTAACGTAAGAGACCTTGTTATCGGTATGGGTGCCTGCACAAACTCAAACTGGGCACGTCAGTACAACCTTCCCGGTACCTTTGCACCTATTGCAGATTACGACCTTTTAAGAAAGGCTGTTGATATTGCAGAAGGCAAGGGAATCAAGGTAAGAGTAGGTAACGTACTTTCTTCCGACACATTCTATGATGCTGATTCCACATGTAACGACAGATGGAAGAAGATGGGCGTTATGTGCGTAGAAATGGAAGCAGCCGCTCTTTACATGAATGCAGCATATCTTGGAAAGAAGGCACTTTGTATGCTTACTATTTCCGACCATATCTACAAGAACGAGGAACTTTCTGCAGAAGAGAGACAGACATCCTTCCACGAAATGATGGAAGTTGCCCTTGAACTGGCATAGGAGGCGTGAATGGAAAAGGAAACGATGCAGTCACTTATGAGAGTAGCCATAGAGTATCGTTTACGTGCCTATGCTCCCTACTCCAAGTTTAAGGTCGGAGCTGCTCTTCTTACTGAAGAAGGACAGATTTTCGGCGGCTGCAATATTGAAAATGCTTCTTATACCCCCACAAACTGTGCGGAAAGAACAGCATTTTTCAAGGCTGTCAGCGAAGGTTATTTCAAATTCAAAGGAATTGCCATCGTAGGCGGCAAAGAGGATGCAGAATTACAGTTCTGTGCACCCTGCGGTGTGTGCAGACAGGTTATGATGGAGTTCTGTGATCCCGAAACATTTATAGTCGTTCTCGGAACAAGCGTGGACGATTTCAAGGCGTATACCCTTAAGGAGATTCTTCCCTTGGGATTCGGACCTGAAGACTTAAAATAGAAAGGCAACCAAAATGAGCAAGAACATCAGTTTTACTTACAAAACAGCATCAGACTTCATCTCCGAAGCTGAAATGGGCAGAATGAAGGACGTTATTGAACTTTCCAAGGAGTCCCTTCTCAAGGGCACAGGTGCAGGAAATGATTTCCTTGGCTGGATCAATCTTCCCGTTGATTATGACAAGGAAGAGTTTGCACGCATTAAGAAAGCTGCAGAGAAAATCAAGAACGATTCCGAGGTACTTATTGTTATCGGTATCGGCGGTTCTTACCTCGGTGCAAGAGCAGCCATTGAATTCCTTCGTCATTCCTTCTACAACAGCGTATCAAAGGAAATCAGAAAGACTCCTGAAATTTACTTTGCAGGAAACAGCATTTCTTCCACATATCTTTCAAACCTCATCGATGTAATCGGTGACAGAGATTTCTCTGTAAATGTAATCAGCAAATCAGGAACAACAACTGAGCCCGCAATTGCATTCAGAGTATTCAAGAAGCTTCTTGTTGAAAAGTATGGCAAGGAAGAAGCAGCAAAGAGAATTTATGCTACAACAGATAAGGCAAGAGGAGCACTTAAGAAGCTGGCAACAGAAGAGGGCTATGAGACCTTCGTAGTTCCGGATGATGTTGGCGGACGTTTCTCCGTGCTTACAGCAGTAGGCCTTCTTCCTATCGCAGTAAGTGGTGCTGATATTGATCAGCTTATGGCCGGTGCGGCTTCCATGCGTGAGAAGTGTCTCAATAATTCCTTTGAAGAAAATGATGCTCTTCAGTATGCAGCTGCAAGAAACATCCTTCTCCGTAAGGGTAAGTCCATTGAAATTCTTGCTAACTACGAGCCTTTCATTCACTTCATCGGTGAGTGGTGGAAACAGCTTTACGGCGAGTCCGAAGGTAAGGATAAGAGAGGCATTTTCCCTGCAGCCGTAGACCTTACAACAGACCTTCATTCCATGGGTCAGTTCATTCAGGACGGTCAGAGAACACTTTTCGAAACAGTTATTTCCATGGAGTCTTCTGCAAAGGAAGTTGTTATCGAGGCTGAGGACGTTGATCTTGACGGTCTTAACTATCTTGCAGGAAAGAGTGTTGACTTTATAAATAAGTGTGCAGAAAAGGGTACACATCTTGCTCACAGCGACGGACAGGTTCCTAACCTTAAGATTTTTGTTCCCGCTCAGGATGAGTTCTCTCTTGGCTCACTTTTCTACTTCTTCGAGTTTGCATGCGGCGTCAGCGGCTATACATTGGGAGTTAATCCTTTCGACCAGCCCGGCGTTGAAAGCTATAAGAAAAATATGTTTGCTCTTCTTGGAAAGCCCGGCTATGAAGAACTTTCCGCAGAGCTTCAGAAGAGGCTTTAATTATGAGAATTATTCTCGTAAGACACGGAGAACCTGATTATGCTCACGACAGCCTTACAGAAAAGGGCTGGCGTGAAGCACGCCTTCTTGGAGAACGTGTTGCAAAATGGAACGTTAAAGATTTTTATTGTTCACCTTATGGAAGAGCAAAGGATACAGCGAAGCCTTCATTGGAATTAACCGGAAAGGATATTACCGTTCTTCCGTGGGTTAAGGAATTTGACTATGCAACAACGGATCCCATTACAGGACGATTCCACCTGAGTTGGGATTATACTCCGGAATTCTGGACAAGCCAGGACAAGAACTTTACGCTCGATGACTGGGTGAATGCAGAACCCATGTGCCAGAACCGTGAGATTGCCGACAACTATAAAAACGTCTGCGACGAGCTGGACAAGCTTCTCCTGAAGTACGGCTACAAGCGTGATGGAAAGATATACAGAACTGTTGGCAGAAAGCAGGAAAATGTTATCAGAACGGTGGGACCGGACGACACAGAAGAGGCAATGGCACTGACTGACGAAAGCTGTCAGCCTACCATAGTTATTTTCTGTCATCTGGGTGCATGCTGCGTACTTATGTCGCATCTCTTGAACATACCGTTTATGACACTTCCCCATGGACTGTTCCTGCCTCCTTCATCGGTTAATATCCTTACAACCGAAGAAAGATGGGAGGATGAAGCAAGCTTCAGAGCTCAGGCAATCGGAGATTGCACACATCTGCTTATGGCAGGAGAACCAATATCTTCCGCAGGTGCATATTCAAAGGCTTTTCAGAAATAAATTACATAACGTAAATCGTGATAAAAGTGGGGCTTGCCCCACTTTTTAATTGTTTTTTTAGTGCAAAACAAACGATGAATATGGTAAACTGAAGCGCGGGGACAAGGAAGGAGAAGGAGCGTTATGAAAACATATGATTATCTTTGCAGAACGCCCCGAAATGTCGTTCGTGCAATAGAAGAATTCAGATTTTCAGATAAGAAAAATTATTTGCTCAGAATACATTCCTCAAATATTACAGGAAAGGATATGAGCGAAACCTTAAGGAAGCTTAAGGTGGATTTTTCAAAGGTTGCTACCATCGGATGCAGCTGCGGAGGCGTCATCTTTAAGGGAAGAGGCCGCAGTGAAAACACCCTGGTTTCAATAACTGAGCTTGATATGGCAGAGGCAACGGTTGCATCTGTCAGACTTTTTGATGGCTCTGAAATGAGAAAAGCCAAGGACGTTGCCGAGGAACTGGCAGCCAAGCTTAACGGAATCGACAACAGCACACTTCTTATTTTCTTTTCATCTCGCTGGTATCACGCAGCATCTCTTTCAAAGGCACTTTCAGGATTAGGAGAAGGCTTTACTATCATAGGCGGAGGCACTTATTCTGCTACCGGTGACGAGATTGACGACCCCAACTATACAATCTGTAATGGAGAATCGTCTTGCGATGAGCTTGTCTGTGCAAAGATAAGCGGTGACAGCTTCTTCAGCACTACCCGAATGGCTAATGGTGTAGAGGCCTTGGGTAAGGCGTATCCTGTTACAAAAACCGATGGTCATGTGCTTAAGGAAATCGATGGAATTCCTGCAAAGCAGTGGTATAAAAAGCTGATAGGCGAGAAATTTATAAACGAAAACGAAGACATTGTCCATGCATTTCCTCTTGTGCGTAACACAAGAAAGGATGTATGTATAGATATTTTTTACGAGATTGATCCCTTTACGGATAACTGGCTTGAAGATAATCTGTTTGTATTTGATGCCATCAAAGAAGGCGAGATGATCAGGGTTGGATGTATCAATCCGGAGTTGTCTGTTCAGGAATCAAGAAAAGTCTGCGATGCAATGAAGGAAGCACCTCTGGAATCCATGTTCGCATACAGCTGTATGACGAGAAGATCGATTCTTAAGAACTGCTCGGCCTGGGAGATGGCTCCCTACATGGACAGCCAGTGCTCAGGTGCATTTATGGCCGGAGAGCTGGGCTTTGACGGTGTAAACAATAAGTATTCAAACTGTGCATTCGTAAGTGCGGCCCTTTCCGAAAATGAAGGCGCCAAAGGCTATGTAAAGCCGGACAGACTTAAGGATGCCAGCTCTGTTCAATTTGATAATCAGTATCTTCTCACATACTTTCTGTCTCAGGCAAATTCTGAGCTTAAGAGCGAGATGTCTGATTCACTTGAGCGACTTGAAAAGAATCTTGCCTTTGATGCGATGTCCGGATTGCCATCATTAAGCCGATTTATCTTTGGCAGTGAAAATAATGAGGTGTCGTCTGCCATGCTTGTGTCCTTAAGAAACGAGGATACAATAAAAGCAGTAACCTACGGACAAAGCGGAAGCATACTTGTTTCTGCCATAAGCATATGCAAACGCTATTTCGAACAGACAGCGACTATATATGCGCACGGCGAGCTGAGTTTTATAGTAGCTTCAGAAAAACTCTCTGCAAAGGACTTGCTGGAGAAGGCAGAAGTGATATACTACGAATTGAATTCGGTAAACTATGAGGAATGCGTCCCGGTATGGCAGTTTGCGGCAGGGGACAACTCCGACGGGCGTCTTTTGAAGAATCTTAATCTTTTAAGACTTAGCCAGACGAGAAGCGGAGAAAGATTCCTGATTTATAGCGAAACAGGTGCAGAGCAATCAGTGGCAATCAGAGAGCTGAAGGTTCTGGAGGTTATTAATGAGGCTCTGACTCATGATAGAGTTGTGCCCTTTTACCAAGGAATCAGGAATAATACTACCGGTAAAATTGATATATACGAATCACTTATGAGAGTCTTTGATAAGGACGGAAACATATACAGTCCTCTGGAGGTTATTTCCGTAGCGAATCAGTATGGCCTGTATTCAAAGCTCTCTAAAAAGATGATTGAAAGAGTGTTTGCGGAAACTGAGAACGTGAACGCCTAAATAACATTTAACATGAACTATCAGGATGTTATCGATCAGGAGATTTCCGACTTGGTTTTCGAGCATCTGAGAAATTCTGAGCATCCGGAAAAATACATCGTTGAGTTCCTTGAGGCGGAAGTGGTTACAGATTATGATGTTCTCATAGAGTTTACTGAAAGAATAAGAAAAATCGGTGCAAGGCTTGCCCTTGACGATTATGGAATAGGACAGTCAAATTTCTTCCATTTCAACAGGCTTAATACGGATTTTGTCAAAATCGCAGGAGAAATAATCAGTGAATCGGAGAGCAGCTCCGACGCTGTTGAATTCATAAGCTATGTCTGCGGATGGGCAAGGCGAAAAGGCAAAAAAGTAATATGCGAAAAAGTGGAGAACGAGAAGGTTCAGGAAATCGTCATAAAACAGGGAGGGGACTATACTCAGGGATTCCTGTTTTCTAAGCCGAGACCAATAAATGAGTGTGGTACGTTGGAGGAAGTATGACATTAGAATCTTTACTTAAAAATGTTAAGTATACGCTTGTAAAAGGAGATATAAAGAGGGAAGTAACATCCCTTGCATTGGATTCCAGAAAGGTCAGACCGGGCGGATGTTTTGTATGTATGTCCGGAGCAGTCAGAGATGCACATGATTTCATTCCCGAGGTTATCGGAAAGGGTGCGGTAGCAGTTGTCATCCAGAAGGAAGTTTCTGAGGTCAACGGCCTTTCAGAACTGCTGGAACTGGAGGAAATCTCCGAGGTTACCTTTGTTAAGGTAGAGGATACGAGAGCGGCCATGGCACTCATGTCTGCGGCATATTTTGATTATCCTGCTGAGAAGCTTGTAACCATTGGTATTACGGGAACAAAGGGAAAAACAACAACTACATATATGATTAAAGAGATGCTGGAGGCTGCCGGCATTCCCACAGGACTTATAGGCACAATCGAAATCATAATCGGTGATGAGGTTATTCACGCCAGCAATACAACACCTGAATCCTATTCAGTTCAGAACTATTTCAGAAGAATGGTAGACTGCGGAATCAAGGCTGTTGTTATGGAGGTATCCTCTCAGGGCCTTATGATGAACAGAGTTGCCGGAATTACCTTTGATTACGGCATATTCACAAACCTTGAGCCGGATCACATCGGAGACAACGAGCATAAGAGCTTTGAGGAATACGCATACTGGAAGAGCACACTTTTTCAGAAGTGTAAGGTGGGCATTCTTAATGCGGACAGTGGGCACCTTGAGACAATCTTAAAGGGACACACCTGCGAGGTGGAAACCTTCGGAACATCAGAAAAGGCGGATTTAAGGGCTACGAACATTCATTTTGGCCAGGAGAAGGGTGTTCTTTCCACAAAATACGATATTTGCGGAAAGGAGAACTTCGGCGTTGAGTTTTATATGCCCGGCATGTTCTCTGTATATAATTCATTAACAGCCATCGCCCTCGGAAGACATTTTGGACTTTCACATGAAGTAATCAATGAGGCTCTGAAGAAGGTTAAGGTAAAGGGAAGAACAGAGATTACGGAGGTATCCTCCAAAATCAAGGGAGCACCTGCATACACCGTCATGATTGACTATGCTCATAATGCAATGGCTCTGGAAAGCCTTCTCTCCACTCTTCGTGCCTATAATCCCAAGAGACTTGTGTGTCTCTTCGGCTGTGGCGGAAACCGTGCAAAATCCAGACGTTATGAAATGGGCGAAGTTTCATCAAAAATGGCAGATTTTACAATT
This sequence comes from Lachnospiraceae bacterium, assembly GCA_024403375.1. GTDB lineage: Bacteria > Bacillota > Clostridia > Lachnospirales > Lachnospiraceae > RGIG3528. Next base: position 13,913 of record JAKSRZ010000008.1, on the reverse strand, counting down.
GTTACATCTGATAATCCTCGTTTTGAGAAGCCGGAAGATATTATTGCCGATATCGTAACAGGAATTCAGAAGGGACCCGGCAAATATGTAACGATTATTGACAGACGCGAAGCTGTAAAATATGCAATAAAAAATGCAGAAGAAGGGGACGTAATTGTTCTTGCCGGAAAGGGACATGAAGATTATCAGGAAATTTGCGGAGTGAAGTATCCCATGGATGAGAGGGACCTTCTCAATGACGCAATTGATGAGATTAACAGCAATACGTAAGGTTTCACCGAGCAGGTAGATGATATCATTTACCTGCTCTATCATTAATACTAATAAGTGGAATAATAAAAAAGAGGTTGACATACCACAGAAAAAGTAGTTAAATGTTGAAGATTTGAGTACGGATGCATATAAAATGCATAATTATTCAAAAAATGTATAAAAATATGGAGGCACGAAATGGCAAAACGAACAGATATCAACAAAGTTCTTATCATCGGCTCGGGTCCTATTATTATTGGACAGGCATGCGAGTTTGACTATTCCGGAACACAGGCTTGTAAGGCACTTAGGAATCTTGGATACGAGATTGTGCTTGTAAATTCCAATCCTGCGACAATTATGACAGACCCTGAGACGGCGGATGTTACATATATTGAGCCTCTTAATGCTGAAAGACTTGAGCAGATTATTGCAAAGGAACGCCCTGATGCACTTCTTCCCAACCTTGGCGGACAGTCCGGACTTAACCTTTGTGACGAGCTGTATAAGAAGGGCATTCTTGATAAGTACAATGTAAAGGTTATCGGCGTTCAGGTTGAGGCCATTGAGCGTGGTGAGGACCGAGTTGCTTTCAAGGAGCAGATGAATAAAATCGGCATTGCAATGGCAAGAAGTGAGGTTTCCTACTCTGTTGAGGAGGCACTTGAAATTGCAGACAGACTCGGCTATCCCGTAGTACTTCGTCCCGCATTCACAATGGGCGGTGCAGGCGGCGGCCTTGTATACAACAAAGAAGAACTGAAGACAGTATGTGCCCGTGGTATTCAGGCCAGCCTTGTTGGTCAGGTTCTTGTTGAGGAGTCCATCCTCGGCTGGGAAGAGCTTGAGCTCGAGGTTGTAAGAGATAACGAAGGCAACATGATTACTGTCTGCTTCATCGAGAACATTGATCCTCTCGGTGTACATACAGGTGACTCCTTCTGTTCTGCACCCATGCTTACTATCTCCGAGGACGTTCAGAAGGAACTTCAGAGACAGGCATACAAGATTGTAGACTCCGTACAGGTTGTAGGCGGAACAAACGTTCAGTTTGCAAGAAACCCTAAGGATGGCAGAATCGTAGTTATCGAAATCAATCCCAGAACTTCCCGTTCCTCAGCACTTGCATCAAAGGCAACAGGTTTCCCTATCGCCCTTGTTTCCGCAATGCTGGCAACAGGACTTACTCTTAAGGATATTCCTTGCGGAAAGTACGGATCTCTTGATAAGTACACTCCCGACGGAGATTACATTGTTATTAAGTTCGCTCGCTGGGCTTTCGAAAAGTTCAAGGGCGTAGAAGATAAGCTCGGTACACAGATGCGTGCCGTAGGCGAAGTAATGAGCATTGGTAAGACCTTCAAGGAAGCTTTCCAGAAGGCTATCAGAAGCCTTGAAATCGGAAGATCAGGTCTTGGCTATGCAAAGAACTTCAATGAGCTTTCTAAGGAAGAACTTCTTAAGAAGCTTGTTGTAGCAAATTCAGAGCGTTATTTCCTCATTTACGAGGCACTCCGTAAGGGAGCAACAGTGGAGGAAATTGAGAAGCTTACATACATTAAGCCTTACTTCCTTCAGCAGATGCAGGAACTTGTGGAAGAGGAAGAAGAGATTCTTAAGAGCCAGGGAACACTTCCTTCAGACGAGCTTCTTACAAAGGCAAAGAAGGACGGCTTCTCTGATAAGTACATTGCAAAGCTTACAAACGTAAGCGAGGATGATGTACGTAATAAGCGTATTTCCCTTGGTGTTGTAGAGAACTGGGAAGGCGTACACGTTTCCGGAACAAAGGACAGCGCTTACTACTACTCCAGCTACAACTGTGAGCATAAGAAGCCTATGTCAGATAACAGCAAGAAGATTATGATACTCTGTGGCGGCCGCAACAGAAGCGGTCCGAGCATAAAAGTAGACTACTGCTGCGTACATGCTGCTAAGGCACTTAAGAAGCTGGGCTTTGAAACAATTATCGTAAACTGCAATCCTGAGACTGTTTCCACAGACTATGATACATCCGATAAGCTTTACTTTGAGCCTCTTACTCTTGAGGACGTTCTCAGCATTTACAATAAAGAGAAGCCTGCCGGAGTAATCGCACAGTTCGGCGGCCAGACTCCTCTTAACCTGGCTGAGGCACTTGAAAAGAACGGCGTAAAGATTCTTGGTACATCACCTGCCGTAATCGCTATGGCAGAGGACAGAGACCTGTTCCGCGAAATGATGGACAAGCTCGGAATCCCTATGCCTGAATCAGGAATGGCTGTAAACGTTGAAGAAGCAAAGGCCATTGCCAACAAGATCGGCTACCCTGTAATGGTTCGTCCTTCCTTCGTACTTGGCGGACGAGGCATGGAAGTTGTATATGACGACGAGGCTATGACAGGCTACATGAACGCTGCAGTAGGCGTAACACCTGACAGACCTATCCTTATTGACCGTTTCCTTAACCACGCTATGGAGTGCGAAGCAGATGCAATTTCCGACGGCACACACGCATTTATGCCTGCTGTAATGGAGCACATCGAGCTTGCAGGTATCCACTCCGGCGACAGTGCATGTATCATTCCTTCCATCCACATCAGCGAAGAGAACCTCAAGACAATCGAGGAGTACACAAAGAAGATTGCAGAGGAAATGCACGTTAAGGGCCTTATGAACATTCAGTACGCTATCGAGAACGGCAAGGTATTTGTTATTGAGGCAAATCCCAGAGCGTCCCGTACAGTGCCCCTTGTATCCAAGGTTTGCGACATTCGCATGGTACCTATTGCAACAGATATTATTACTGCAGAACTTACAGGCAGACCTTCACCGGTTGCTGAACTGAAGCATGGCAATATTCCTTATTTCGGCGTAAAAGAGGCAGTATTCCCCTTCAATATGTTCCCTGAAGTTGACCCTCTTCTCGGACCCGAAATGCGTTCCACAGGTGAGGTTCTCGGTATTTCAGAGCACTTTGGTGAGGCATTCGTCAAGGCTCAGGAAGCAACACAGTCAAAGCTTCCTTTTGCAGGCCGCGTACTCATTTCAGTAAATACAAAGGATAAGCCCGAAATCGTTGACATCGCAAAGACATTTGCTGAGGCAGGCTTCAGCCTTGTTGCTACAGAAGGAACACAGAAGCTCCTTGAAGCAAACGGTGTTACCTGCGAGAAAATCAACAAGCTCCAGGAGGGCAGACCGAACATCCTTGATGACATTACAAACGGCAAGGTTGACCTTATCGTTAACTCTGCTGCAGGCAAGGAATCAGTACATGATGACTCCTACATCAGAAAGGCAGCAATCAAGGCTAAGCTTCCTTACATGACAACAATGGCAGCAGCAAGAGCTACCGCAGAAGGCCTCCTCTACCTCAAGAAAAAGGGCGGAGAATCAGCAGTGGAAAGCCTTCAGAACTGGCATTCAAAGATTGAAAAGTAAAAAAAATCGGCACCCAACTTTTGGGTGTCGTTTTTTGCGACAAAAATCTTTGGGTGAGGTGGTATCAAATATACAAGCTTTTGGCACTTTGATACCGAAACAGACTTGAATTTGGGGTGAATGGTATCACAAAGCCTGAAATTATAAAAAAGATACCGTAAAAACAGGTAAAGCCGGTATCAAATCAGCATTTTGCCGCTGTGTGATACCGGCTAATAAAAAGGCTACTCTCGTTAGAAGCTGTGGCCACCGCCTCCGCCGCCACCGCCACCACCGCCGCCTCCGCCGCCGGAGGATGAGGAGGACTCGATTACGCGGGTAACTCTTTTTATAAACTTGGCGTTCTGGTTCTTCAGAGTTACAAGGCGGAACATGTTATCGTTCAGTTCATCGACTGTGGCCGCTTTTTGCTCGGAAAGGTTTATGTATGCAAAAACAGCTGTAAGGCCGATCATAATTGCTATGCAGGCGTTGCTTATGTACTTCATGGGCTGGGAGATGCGGAGTCCGTTAAGTACTGCACTCATCTGGATCAGAGCTTCTTTTGCACATTCGTAGTATTCCGCATCGGATGCATAGTAATAAATGTTATCGGTAATAACGTTGGCTTTTGCTATGGTAATCTTGTCGTAGGCACCGCCGTCACTGTATATCCAGATATTTCGATAGTCCATGTCGATAACGAAGATTGTGGCACTGGCACTTCCGAAAAGCTTATGCAGATAGCCGTCGGCAAAGGCTGATGTTGAGCCGTAATCGTTGTTGTCGATGGTTACAATGGCGATATTACAGATTTCGGCAATCGGTTGCATGTATGGATAAAGAAAGCGTTCTTCCTCATCTGTGAACAAATCGGCATTGTCTTCTAAAATCATCTTGTAGCTGCCCTCGGCCTTTGTGGTGAAGGTGGGAAGCAGAGTAATGGCAAAGACTACCAGGATAAGGGATGTTATTAGTTTAATGATTGTGTGTTTACGCATTGTCGTCACCTCCCTGTTTATCGAATTGAGGAGGTCTGTGGGTGACACGCTTGTTGTAGCAGGTAAAAATATAAAGGAAATTCCAGATTGTTAAGGCTGCTATTACAAGGCAGGCACCATAATACCAGGCGTCGTTTACGGGAGTGGCACCAAGTACCCATACGGCGAAAAGTCCACCGGCGATACAAAGAATCACTCTTAAGGGATTTGGATATTTCCATTGCTTCAGCTCTTTGATTTCCGCATCTGAGAGGCTGCTCTTTCCTTTATGGTACAGATAGCCTTCATCGTTGGCGTGAGCCTCCAGACGGTTGAGCTTTTTTCGACCTGAGCTCACCATTCCTACGGAGATAAGTCCAAGAATGGAAGAGAAAATCAATGCGGTGTTGGGCTTCGGTGTGAAGAAGACACTAAGCAACAGGAAGACGATGGCTGCAACTATTCCCACGGCTCTTAAGTATTTGAAAGGAGAAATGGGAAGATCAGCGTAAACCTTTCCGGTCTGTCCGTTTACGATAGCGTAGGCCACGCGGTCCTTGTTTTTGTAGGACATGAACCAGACGGGGAGAAGGAGCCTGTCAACCTTGGAGTTGGTCTTGATTCCGTAGCTTTCCGGCGACTGGATTTGTCCGTCGATAGTGTACTTCTTAAAGGCAGGATCTTTTTTGTATTCGGAAATAACGCTGTCTCTTACGAAGGTTTCAGCATTGTCGCGGTAAATGCCGTAAGGAACATCGGGAAGATCACCGTAGAAGCCGCTTAAGAAGCCGGGAGTAAATGGCTTTCTTTCTCTTATGTTGTAAGGGGCCAAAATGGCACTTATGTCATCATAAAGAGTTGACGATGCATCAAATGTAACACCGTCAAAATCGGACTTTACGCCGGCTGTCAGGTCATAATAATCGGTGTGCTCTTTATTTCCGCTGACAGTGACGGTTTTTCCGCTTAGGGACATTTCGGTTTCCTGATTTACGGAGTAACTCCAATAAGGCATGTAAACACCTCGGAAACCGTCAATGAACTCGGCACTTTTAAGATAATTTGGGGCGAAGGATTCCCTCTTAAGCTTTTGGGCATAGGCCTTTTTGCAGGCTTCCTTTGTGTAGGCAAAGGGAATGATGTGAGTGGGACGCTGCTCCTCGCTTATTCTGCTTGTTAGGGTGTTAGGTGAACCACAGTAGCTGCAAAAGCCTGTAATGTCGGTATCAGTACTGTACATTTCACCTCCGCACTGGGGGCAGGTAAAGACTGTTACTGACATGGTATCCGTTTCGGAGGAGCCTCTGTTCAGCTTTTCAACCTCATATGGGTCATAACTGCCATCACAGTATTGGCACTTCATTTTTTGCGATGGAATGTCAAACCGCAGTGCCTGACCGCAACCTGGACATGGTATCATACTTTTCTCCTTTTAGATTTCTGTTATATATTCATATTCCGGCTCCGTTTGGAGCGGGGTACAAATCGTTAAATAATAGCCTTCGATGGCAGTGCTTGTATAGAAATTCAGGCCGTTTTCGGAAAAACCCACGTTTTCGAACAATACTGATATAAGGCCCTCTCCGGTGTACTTTCCGTAGCTTTCTTTCATTGTCCACTGACGGAAGAACTCCATTATCTGCTCAGTGTCCGGAAGAGACAGGAGCTGATCGGCAGCCTCCTGACCCAAAGCCTTTACCACCAGAGGAGAGCGAACAGGGCGAAGCTTTTCGATATCGATTCCAACCTCTTTGTCGGAAATAGCCAACACGGCATAATCATTACTGTGAGACAGGTTAAAAAAGATTTCAGGGTGCTCCTTAATGTAAGGTTTATCCTTGGTACCCTTAATAAAGGACAGGTCCTTAAGGTTTATACCAAGCTCCTTTAAGGCATAATAAAGAAGGTAGCCTGCGGCCACAGATTGCAGTCGGGTGCTTTCCTTTTTTATGGCCTCTGCCTTTTTCTGCCGTTCACTGTTCAAACAGGAAAAAGCCCGTGAATAGGCCGTTTTATTAGCTATTTTTCTGGTATTTATTACGTATACTTTTAACATAGAAAATATTATCCACTTTTTTACGTTAAAGTGCAAGAGGGTATTGACAAGCTAAGAAAATTCTTCTATAATCACGCCATATTTAAACGCAATGAAGGTATTAAACTTGTTTGCAACCTGTTTTAAGAGAGTCTGCGGTTGGTGCGAGCAGATAAAGGACTACAAGTTGTCTCGTACCAGAGCGGAGTTTCCCAACAGCAACTGCTTCATAAGAAACTACGGAGGACACCGTTATCAAAGTCGAGAGTATAATTGTACTCAGAAAGAGCAATGAGAAATCATTGAAGTCGGGTGGTACCGTGCGCTATCAGAGATAGTTCATCCCGGGAGTGTTATACACTTCCGGGTTTCTTTATGTCTTAAACTCGGAAGAACAACGAGAAAGGAAGAAAAAACTATGAAGAACATCAAACTCAATGACATCACAATCAGAGAATGTGAGAACGCCGGCTACAGCCTCTCCTTTAAGGAAAAGGTTGAGATGGCAAAAATAATGGATACGCTTAATTATTCAGTAATTGAACTTCCCATGCTTACAGACAAAAAAGCAGATGAGCTTCTTGTTAAGACAATTGCAAATACCGTTAAGAACAGCTCAGTAGCTATTCCTGTAGGTTTCACTAAGGCAGAAGTTATGAGAGCCTGGGATTGTGTTTCAAAGGCAAAGGCTCCTCGCCTTATTGTAGCTGTTCCCACAAGCCCCGTTCAGATGGAATATATATGCAAAATGAAGGGACCCAAGATTCTGGAAATGATAACAAATCTTGTTACCGAAGCTAAGCAGATATGTGCAGAGGTTGAATTTTCCGCACTTGATGCTACCCGTGCCGAGATGGAATTCCTTACAGCAGCAATAAAGGCTGCCATCGGTGCAGGAGCAACAAAGATTACTCTTTGTGATACAGCGGGCGTTATGCTGGCAAGCGATGCAGGACAGTTTGTAGCAGATGTCATCAAGGCAGTTCCCGAAATCGAAGGTTGCGGTCTTGCAGTGGAAATTTCCAATGAGCTGGATATGTCCACAGCATGTGCGTTTGCAGCAGTTGCTGCCGGTGCAGATGAGATTAAGACAACAATTAACGGCAAGGGCTTCCCTCAGATTGAGAACGTTGTAAAGGTTCTCACAAAGAAGGGTGAGACAATCGACGTTGAGACAAGCATTGTAAAGACAGAGCTTTCAAGAGCCGTAATGCAGATGAACAGAATGTCCGGTCAGCGTAGCGATAATGCAGCAACTACAGTCAAGTATGATTCTGCGGCAGACATGACAATGACATTTGATTCCAAGGATGACATTAACGTTATTACCGACGCCTGCAGAAAGATTGGTTATGACCTTTCAGAAGAGGATGCGGCAAATGTATTTGAGGCATTTACAAGAGTTGCAGCAAAGAAGGAAAAGGTTACAGCAAAGGAACTGGAAGCAATTATTGCCAGCTCCGCGCTCCAGGTTCCCGCAACCTATAAGCTTGTAAGCTATGTTACAAACTCAGGTAATATTATTTCAGCAACAGCTAACATTGTTCTTCAGAAGGAAGATGCGAACCTCAGCGGTATTTCAACAGGTGATGGACCTATAGCCGCTGCATTTAAGGCCATCGAGCAGATTCTTGGACATCCCTATGCACTGGATGACTTCCAGATTCAGGCAGTAACAGAGGGCCGTGAGGCAACAGGTCAGGCTATCGTGAAGCTTCGTGCAAACGGAACACTGTTCTCCGGTACAGGTATTTCAACAGATATTATCGGTGCATCAGTTCGTGCATACATTAATGCAGTAAATAAGATTGTTTACACAGAAAAGTAGGAGGTAGGCCATGAATATTTGTTTTTCAACAAAGAACCAGACCGGAACATTTGACGAGCTTTGCGCAATGGCTAACAGCCTTGGTTACAATGGCATTGAAATCCATGACCTTTATGCGGAAAATCTTTTGAATCCTGTTTCTCCCTTTACACCGGAGATGGCAGCTATCACAAAGAGAGCACTTTCAAACAGAGGCCTTGAAATAGCCTGCATTAACTCAAATATCAATATCGCACATACAGATGCAGACAACAGAAACTTTGATGATTTTGTTAAGGTGATTGAGACAGCAAGAAACCTTTCAGCACAGTATGTAAAGGTAACTGCAGTGGGTGGAACAGAGGACAATGTTTATGAGTTCCTTGACAGAGCTGTTCCCGTTATTCATGAATATGAGGTTGAGCTTCTCATTGAAACTTGCGGTATCTACTCAGACACTAAGAAGCTTCGTGAGGTGCTTAACAATTACGCAACAGATTACCTCGGTGCAGACTGGAATATGCATGACACCTTCTTCTGTGCAGATGAGGAGCCTGATACAACAATCACCAACCTTGGTGCATATGTAAAGCTTGCACATATCCTTGATCAGAATCAGCATGGTGAAATCGAGTTTATCGGAGACGGTATCCTTCCCATTAAGGATATGGTAAACGCAATTCGTTCCGTAAACTATGATGGCTTTGTGGGAATCGAGTGGGATCCCGAATACATTGAAGGTGTAGACTTTGAGACAGTATTCTCACATTTCTACTACTTCATGGATGAGCAGGCTCGTACTTCAAAGAAGGAAAAGCACTATTATTACAATAACGCACACACAGGAAAGTTCCTTTGGAAGAAGGAAACACTTATTGATAAAACCTTCCCTGAACTCCTTGATACTATGGCAAATGAGTTCCCGGACCAGCCAATGTTCAAGTATACAACACTTGATTATGAGAGAACCTATGCTCAGTTCAGAGAGGATGTAGATAACTTCGCACGTTCACTTATTGCAATGGGCGTAAAGAAGGGCTCAAAGGTTTCCATCTGGGCAACAAACGTACCTGCATGGTATCTTACCTTCTGGGCAGCTACAAAAATCGGTGCAGTTCTTGTTACAGTTAACACTGCCTACAAGATTCACGAGGCAGAGTACCTTTTCAGACAGTCCGATACTCATACTCTCGTAATGATTCAGGGCTTTAAGGATTCTGACTATGAAGGAATCGTAAAGGAACTTTGTCCTGAACTTGAGGACAGAAAGCCCGGAAAGCACCTTCATTGCAAGAGACTTCCCTTCCTTCGTAATGTCATCACAGTAGGCTTCAAGATGAAGGGTGCTTACACATGGGATGAGGCAATGAAGCTTGGCGAGTCCGTTCCCGTTCAGGAAGTATACAGAATGCAGTCCAACGTAGACAAAGACGACGTTGCAAACATGCAGTATACATCCGGTACAACAGGCTTCCCTAAGGGCGTAATGCTTACCCACTACAATATCGTTAACAACGGTAAGAATATCGGTGACCGTATGGATCTTTCAACAGCAGACCGCATGATGATTCAGGTTCCTATGTTCCACTGCTTCGGCATGGTACTTGCCATGACCGCATCCGTAACACACGGCGTAACCATGTGCCCTGTACCGTACTTCTCACCTAAAGCGAGCCTTGCCTGCATACACCAGGAGAAGATAACTGCCTTCCATGGCGTTCCTACAATGTTTATCGCCATGCTTGAGCATAAGGACTTCCCTAAGACAGATTTCTCACACATGCGTACCGGTATTATGGCAGGTTCACCTTGCCCTGTAGCCGTAATGCAGGACGTTGTCAATAAAATGCACATGACCGAGATTACTATCGTATACGGTCAGACTGAGTCCAGCCCGGGATGTACAATGAGTTGTACAACAGATACTATTGAGCAGCGAGTTAACACTGTAGGACGTAATCTTCCTGAAATCGAGTGTAAGATTGTCGATCCTGAAACAGGAGAGGATTGCCCTCCTAACACAAACGGCGAATTTGTTGCCCGCGGCTATAACATCATGAAGGGCTACTATAAGATGCCTAAGGCTACGGCAGCGGCTATCGATAAGGAAGGCTGGCTCCATACAGGAGACCTTGCTCTCATGACAGAGGACGGCTTCTACAAGATTACAGGTCGTCTTAAGGACATGATTATCCGTGGTGGTGAAAATATTTATCCTAAGGAAATCGAGGAATTCATTTATACCCATGATAAGGTTCAGGACGTACAGGTTATCGGTGTTCCTGATGAAGCAATGGGTGAAGAGATTATGGCTTGTATCGTTCTGAAGAAGGGCGAAACAATGACAGAAGCCGAGATGAAGGAATATGTTATGTCTCACATGGCTAAGCACAAGGTACCTAAGTACATTGACTTTGTTGAGGGCTTCCCTATGAACGCAGCAGGTAAGATACTTAAGTACAAGATGCGAGAGGATGCCATCGAAAAGCTTGGACTTCAGAAGGCAAGCAAGATTGTTACAGCATAATTTGGAGATAATATGAATAGAATCAAAAAGGCAACACCTTTTATAATGATGTTGATGCTCACTGCGTTAGTGGGCTGTGGTTCTGACAATAAGGAGACACCTGAGGCACCTGCCCGGGTGTCTCCTGTTGTGACTGAAACCATTGAAAAAACAGCGATATCTACACCTGTACCGACAGCAACAGATACACCTGCACCGGAACCTACCGAAGCACCTCAGCTTTCCGAAGAAGAAATATACTGGCAGCAGGTTTTGGAAAGTTTTGGAAACAGCAAATATGATCTTACTGCAGCACTTACAGAGCCTGCACTTAAGGACATTGTAAACGGGGCGTACCTGTTTGGCGTGGGAATCAACGGCAGCACCTTGGAAAATCAGACGCTGAACATCCCCGAATATATGGCGGTTTCAAAAAAGCACTTTAACAGCTGTACCATGACTAACCTGATGAAGAGCGGATACCTGTTAAATCAGGCTGCCTCCAAGGCTAACCTGGAAGCAGGAAACGGAGAGCCCGCTGTTAACTTTGAATGCATAAATCCCACACTACAATGGTGCAAGGACAATGATATGATAATGCGAGGACATACCCTCGTATGGCACGCACAGGCACCCGACTGGTTCTTCAAAGAAGGCTACGACAGCACAAAGCCTTATGTAGATAAGGACACAATGCTCTTCAGAATGGAAAGCTATATAAGACAGGTACTTACCCATGTTCAGACAGAGTATCCCGGAGTAATATATTGCTGGGACGTGGTAAATGAGGCAGTAGACCCTGACTACGGTGATAAAGAGAGCGGATTCCTTTGCAGAAAGCAGAATGAAGGCGAAGATAACCCATGGTACATGACCATTGGACCTGAGTATGTTGAGGCTGCCTTCACTTTCGCAAGAAAATATGCTGCCCCGGACGTAAAACTGTTCTATAATGATTTTAATACATATCAGAATGGCAAAATGCAGGCCATATATACATTATGTGAGAGCCTCAAGGAAAAGAAACTGATTGACGGCATCGGAATGCAGGGCTACTGGGGACTTACATACCCGACCCAGGATGCCATAAGCAGTGCCATCAAATACTTTGCAAAGCTTGATCTGGAAATACACATAACAGAATTATCTGTGGGTGTTGATACCGAAAATGAGGCGGAATTCGAAAAACAGGCCAAGTACTACGGAAATCTGTTCTATATGTTCAGAACGCTGGACTCCGACTTCGGAGGCCCCGCTAACATTACCGCGGTTACCGTTTTCGGACTGGTAGACCACTATCGCGAAGGAGATACAACGAACACACGCCTTTTCGACAAAGACTATCAACCCAAACCGGCATTTTACAAGATTCGTGACGTAATCAAAAACACGTACAAATAACTGATATACAAGGAGAACTTCCCGAATGCGCAAAATCAGAAAAGCACTGAAAAACGAAATAGCCGAGCTGCAGCGAGTGTTTGACGACGCAAAAAAATATATGCGTGCCAACGGCAACATGCATCAGTGGATCAACGGCTACCCATCAGACGAACTCCTGCTGAATGATATAGAGGCGGACCATTTTTACGTACGAGAAAACGAAGACGGGAAAATAAACGGATGCTTTGCACTGATTTACGGGGAAGATCCAACCTACGGAATAATTGACGGAGGCAGCTGGCTTAATAACGAGCCCTATGCCGTAATTCACAGAATCGCCAACGACGGAACAGAAAAGAAACTTCTTGAAGAGGCAGTGGAACTGGGCTTTGAGAACACAGACAACATCCGCATTGATACACACCGCGACAATATCCCAATGCAGAATGCTCTGAAAAAACTGGGCTTCAAATATTGCGGAATCATTTACCTGGCAAACGGTGACGAACGACTCGCATATCAGAAGGTGAAGTAGCATGAAAGTTTCCATAGTATGTGTAGGAAAAATTAAAGAAAAATTCTATCGAGACGCCATTGACGAATACTCAAAACGCCTTTCAAGATACTGCAAACTTGAAATAGTGGAAGTGGCCGACGAAAAGACACCGGACGGAGCCGGCGAAAAGGTGGAAGAACAAATAAGAAACACCGAAGGAGAACGCATCCTAAGCAAAATTCCTGACAATGCTTATATGATACTCCTGGCAATAAAAGGAGAACAACTGACCTCAGAGGCACTGTCAGAAAAAATGACACGACTCGCAGTTGACGGAGAAAGCCACATATGCTTCGTAATAGGCGGCTCACTGGGAACATCAGACGCCGTATACAAAAGAGCGGACTACAAACTCTCCTTCTCTAAAATGACATTCCCCCATCAACTCATGCGTGTAGTACTACTGGAACAAATATACAGAAGCTACAAAATCGAAGCACGAGAACCATACCATAAGTGAATAGCGAACGCAGACGAACGAAATAAGCCTGTAAAACTCCAGTGATGCGTAGCATCACATTGAGGCTGCATATGCGTACGCCTCTGAAAGCTGCTTTTTAGCTTTCGAGAGCGAGCGCATATGCAGCATAAGCCGGGGAACCCGGCTGGGAGTTTTACAGGCTTTTGAAGTGGGAATGTATGCTGAGCAAACAGTATCGAGCAGGAGCGAAGCGTATGCGAGATAAGGAGGTTAGCAATAAAGGATGGTGAGTTTACCATCCTTTTAATGTTTGGTACTGAAATAGCAAGCCGATACTGACTAAGTGACCTATAGGTAGAAAAATCATTTAATCTTCTAAGGTATGAAAGTAGAAAATATAGGTAAGAAAATCTACAGGATATGATACGCCTTTTTCTACAGAGTTTTTGACTCTGTGTACTTGTAGATTTTTTGTGATTTAGAGAAGGATTTATGATATAGTAAAGGCAGATAAAATCTGATTTTTATTTCCATAAGGAGGTCGTATAAATGACATTCGAAATAAATGAGC
>JAKSRZ010000079.1 GCA_024403375.1 Lachnospiraceae bacterium | reverse complement strand
TTTCTCATTGTGAGAAATCTTCTCCTACTCGATTGGGTATATTTTTTTAATAATTATTTTACCTGCAAAGCATTGATTTTACTGTGTTTGATGATTAAAACTGATATTATCTGTGTAAGGAGGCTTATATGATTATATTCTTACAGATTGTATCATCGATCATTCCCATTATTGGAATTTTTGTATTACTAATAAAGCCGCAGACGAATGTGTCAACAAAACTCTTACTGGCTAATGTGGGTTGTTTTTTATTGAATATAGGCTACTTTTGGGTTGTATCAGCCAAGGGGCCGGATGCAGCTTTAATTTGTTATAGAATACAATATTTGGGAAATGTTATTTTTTATACTTTCTTTGCTTTGTTTGTTATTTCCTATCTGGGCTTCAAAATAAAGCCGTGGTATGTAATGCCCTGGCTGATATTCGAGGCAATAGGCTTCGGGGGCTCGTGGCATGAAATGTCCAATTTTAATATGTTCAACGATATTGAGGCCGAGATTGTCAAGCATGAGTTTGGTGCATTCGGTACTGAAATGGTTTACCAGATTACAGCGAGAATGGGTCTTATGTCCATTATTCGAAACTGTATTATCAGTATGGCTCTGTTTATTCTGATTATTATAACATTAATCAGATGTTTCGTGAAAAGACATTCAGCACTAAGAAGTAATTATGTGGTCCTGTTTTTCGTAGAAACGATTGTCATGACTACATTGCTTATGAATATATTATCACCGAACCTTCAGAACTTTACGCCAATTGTTGCAACGGCGGCAATTCTTGTGATTGTAATTAAACTTATCAACGGAGAGTTTATTACCGTTGCAGATCAGGCCAGAGAATGGACCTTCGAAAATATGGACAATCTGGTTGTGATAACGGATTCTGAATTCGGCTACATAGATTGTAATAAGGCAGCATTGGAATTCTTTCCTCAGTTGGAGACAACCTATAAGAATGCACCTGTTCCGGATATTGTTAAGGAGTGCCTTATGCGAGACGGCGAGGATTTTGTTATAGATGACAAAATCGTTCATATTGCTGTCAGGGCATTAAAAGGTAAAAAGGATGAGGTGGACGGATACTGTCTGCTTTTACAAAACGTTACTGAAGACAGAGCAATACGAGAACAGCTTGAGATTGAAAAGAAAAATGCGGATGCGGCCAATAAGGCAAAGTCAACATTCTTATCTAACATGTCTCATGAAATAAGAACTCCTATGAATGCTATTGTCGGTATGACTGAAATCCTTATGAGAGGTAAACATACCGAGGAAGAGAAGGAGTACTTATCCAGCATTAAGTCCAGCGGACAGGCATTGGTTGCCATAATAAATGACATTCTGGACTATTCAAAAGCAGAGTCAGGGAAAATGGAGCTTGTTAATATGCCTTATGACATAATATCAATGCTTAAAGATCTGAGACTGATGCTCCTTACACGAAGTGCAACAAAACCTATTGAACTTTTGTTTGATGTGGATGAAGAACTGCCCAGATATGTTAATGGAGACTCGTTAAGGCTTCGTCAGGTTATAATAAATATAGTTAATAATGCCATAAAGTTTACGAATCAGGGCTTTGTAAAACTCATTGTACGACTGGAGGGTATCAAAGATAACAACGCAAGAATTTACTTTTGTGTAAAAGATACCGGTCAGGGAATAAAGGAAGAGGATTTACAGAAACTCTTTAAGTCATTCTCTCAGGTTGATACGAAGAGAAACAGAAATGTTGAAGGAACAGGCCTTGGACTGGCTATTTCAAAGCAGCTTGTGGAGCTTATGGGAGGCGATTTATCTGTAAGTTCCGTTTATGGTGAAGGGTCAGAATTCTTCTTTACAATCAATCTGAAAATCTGTACAGAGGAAGAAAAGGCAGAAGTACTGCGAATCAGCAATATCGAAGAAGCAGAAGAAAACGGAACGGCTGAAGCCTTTGTTGCCCCGGAAGCAAAAATATTGATCGTGGATGACAATCCAATGAACCTTAAAGTTGCTAAAGGATTGTTTGCTCCGATGGAAATGCATATAGATACTGCTGACAGTGCTGCAAAGGCATTTGAAATGCTTAAAGAGCAGCAATACGATGTAATATTTATGGACCATATGATGCCGGTTATGGATGGTGTCGAGGCTACTTCAGTAATAAGAAAAAATGATGATGAAAGAACCAGAAATACCGTAATTATTGCACTGACGGCCAATGTTCAGACTGAAGCAAGGGAAGAATTCGAAAAGGCCGGTGTCAACGATTTTACAACGAAGCCGATAAATATGATTGAGGTTAAAGAAAAACTCAAAAAATGGCTTCCTGCAGAGAAAATCAAAACAAAAGAAAATATACAAAAAGTCGATAATCATGTAGAAACCACTGAATATCCTGAGGGAATAGATGCTGCAGAGGGAATCAAAAATTCAGGAACCGAGGAATTGTTCTTAAGCCTTCTTTCAGATTTCAGAAAGCTGATTGAGGTTAAAGCAAATAAGATGGAAAAGTGCCTGGAAGATGGCATGATTAAAGATTACACAATCGAAATGCATGCACTGAAAAGCACAGCCAGAATGATCGGCGCCATGGAGCTTTCAGAGAAAGCAAAAGAAATGGAAGCACTGGGAAATGCCGGAGATGTAGCAGCGCTTAAAGAAAAAACTCCCGAAGTGCTGAAGCTTTACAGAAGTTATAAGGAAAAACTTAGTTCTTTCACTGAAAATACGGCTGAGTTGAATGACATTACCGAGGACAGATTCAAGGCTCTGCTTGAAATGATGTATCATGCTGCAGAAAACTTTGACACGGATACGATAGACGCATCCATGAAGGAACTGGAAGAATCCAGTATACCATCAGAGTTAAACGGACATATGGATACATTGAGAGTACAGGTCGCTGATCTGGATACTGAAGGAATACAAAAAACTATTGATGAAATGAGGGAAGTACCGTGGACAAGCAAAACATTTTAATTATTTCCAATAGTCAGAGCTATCTTGTGAAATCTATAAGCGATAAGCTTGCTGCAATTGGGTACAATGTTATTGTAAGTAAACTTAATGTTACGGATTTAAGCAAAATCAAAGACGAGATTCATGCCGTATTTATTTATGCGGAAGATGACATAAGAGACAGCAGCCAGGCACTGGTATTTATAAAAGACAGAGCGCTGGAAGAAGATGCGGCCATATTTGCTACGGGAGGCCCCGAAGAACAGGCGGAAATCTATAACAATATCCCAAAGCATATGATTGTAAATTATTTTACAAGACCAATTAACGTGGCGGAAGTATCCAATACAATTGATACACATATCCAGGAATTCGGGAAACAGAAGAAAAAGAAGATTCTTGTTGTTGATGATTCCGGAGCAATGTTACGAAATGTTAAGGGCTGGCTTGAAGGAAAATATCATATAACCCTTGCCAATTCTGCCGCAAGTGCACTGAAAAGCATTTCGCTGCAGACACCTGACCTTGTTCTTCTTGATTATGAGATGCCGGTTGTAGACGGAAAACAGGTGCTGGAAATGATAAGAACGGAGCACGAATTTGAAAAACTTCCCGTTATTTTCCTTACTGGTAAGGATGACAAAGAAAGTATTATGGCTGTAATGGCACTTAAGCCCAACGGGTACCTGCTTAAATCCCGCCCGCCACAGGAAATCGTTGCTGCGGTAGATGACTTCTTTGAAAAGCAAAAGGCATTGAAATAAAGTAATTTTTAATGAAAAATAAATAAGAAATAACCCTTGATTATAAAAAAATAATGTGTATTATATATAATCGAGAGAAATTTGGATTTACTCGAAAATGAATGCTTTTTGATTCTGTACGAGAATCCGAAAACATATAAGACAGGAGGCAAACATATGAACAACCTGATGGTTATGTCTGCAGCGTATGACTGGGAAGCAGTTAAGGGAAATCTTCCTGCAGCAGGCGTTAACACAATCGTAGGCTTATGTGTCGTATTCGTAGCTCTTATCTTCATCAGCTTCATTATTTCTTTGTTTAAGATTATTGCAAAGATTGAAGCTAAGAATGCTGAGAAGAATGCTGCAAAGGACGTTGCAAAAGCCGGCATCGAGAACACTGTTTCTCAGATTGCAGCAGGAGAGCTCGCAATTGATAATTTTGAGCTTGTTGCTATCTGCACAGCGGCTATTTCTGAGTATGAAGAAGCTCAGGGCAACTTCTTTAAGGACGGAATCGTAGTACGTTCCATTAAGAAAATTTCGTAAGGTATTTAACAATTTCATTGGAGGAAATTAAAAATGAAGAACTACACAATTACAATTAACGGTAACGTTTATGCAGTAACAGTTGAAGAAGGCAACGGCGCAGGCGTAGCACAGGCTTCCAAGCCCGCAGCAGCTCCCGCAGCAGCACCCGCAGGCGCACAGGGCGGCGTAAAGATCACAGCTCCCATGGGCGGCAAGATCCTTGCAATCAAGGCTCCTGCAGGCACAGCAGTAAAGAAGGGTCAGGCTATCCTTACTTTCGAAGCAATGAAGATGGAGAATGAAGTTGTTGCACCTCAGGACGGTACTGTTGCAAGCATCAACTGTGCAGTAAATGACAAGGTAGAGTCAGGCGCTGTTCTTGCTACACTTAACTAGTATAAAAGGAGAACTGTAAACCATGAATATTGGTGAGACCTTATTAAACTTATGGAATCAGACCGCATTTGCCAACCTTTATTGGGGCAATTACGTAATGATTATCGTGGCGCTCATTTTCCTTTATCTTGGAATCAAGAAAGGCTTTGAGCCGCTGCTTCTTGTACCGATTGCATTCGGTATGCTTCTTGTAAATATTTATCCTGCTATTATGGCAGCACCGTATGAAGACCCTGTTACTCATGTTGAGCAGGCAGGCGGACTTCTTTACTACTTCTTCAAACTTGATGAGTGGTCAATTTTCCCTTCACTTATCTTCCTCGGAGTAGGTGCTTCCACAGACTTCGGTCCCCTTATTGCAAATCCCAAGTCATTCCTTCTTGGTGCAGCAGCACAGCTTGGTATCTTTGTTGCATACCTTATGGCTATTCTTCTTGGCTTCAACGGCCAGGCAGCTGCAGCAATTTCCATTATCGGTGGTGCTGATGGCCCTACATCCATCTTCCTTGCAGGTAAGCTTGGTCAGACAGACCTGATGGGACCTATCGCAGTGGCAGCATATTCTTATATGTCACTCGTTCCTATTATTCAGCCTCCCATCATGAAGCTTCTTACAACAGAGAAGGAAAGAAAGATCAAGATGGAGCAGCTTCGTCCTGTATCAAAGTTAGAGAAGATCCTTTTCCCTATCGTTGTTACTCTCGTTGTATGTTTCCTTCTTCCTTCAACAGCTCCTCTTGTAGGTATGCTTATGCTTGGTAACCTCTTCAAGGAGTGCGGCGTTACAAATCAGCTTTCCGAGACATCTCAGAACGCTCTTATGTACATCGTAGTTATCATGCTTGGTACATCTGTAGGTGCTTCCACATCTGCTGAAAACTTCCTTCAGTGGACAACAATCAAGATCGTCGTTCTTGGTCTTGTCGCATTTGCATTTGGTACAGCCGGCGGTGTAATTCTTGCAAAGATTATGAATAAGCTTTCCGGTGGTAATATTAATCCTCTTATCGGATCTGCAGGTGTATCTGCGGTTCCTATGGCAGCCCGTGTTTCTCAGAAGGTCGGTGCCAAGGAAGATCCTACAAACTTCCTTCTTATGCACGCTATGGGACCTAACGTAGCAGGTGTTATTGGTACAGCTGTTGCTGCAGGTGTATTCATGGCTATCTTCGGAGTTTAATGGAGGTTTACAATGGCAGATATTATTAAGAAACCTATCGGTATTACCGAGACAATACTTCGTGACGCTCATCAGTCACTTATTGCAACAAGAATGCCCACTTCCGAGATGCTTCCTATCATCGAAAAGATGGATAAGGTTGGCTATCATTCAGTAGAGTGCTGGGGTGGTGCTACATTCGATTCCTGTCTTCGTTTCCTTAAGGAAGATCCTTGGGACAGACTCAGACAGTTAAAGAAGGGCTTCAAGAACACAAAGCTTCAGATGCTCTTCAGAGGACAGAACATCCTTGGTTACAACCACTATTCAGATGACGTAGTAGAGTACTTCGTTCAGAAGTCTATCGCTAACGGTATTGACATCATCAGAATTTTCGACTGCTTTAACGATCTCAGAAACCTTGAGACAGCAGTAAAGGCAGCTAAGAAGGAAGGCGGACATGCTCAGATCGCTCTTTCTTACACACTTGGTGATGCTTATACACTTGAGTACTGGGAGAAGATGGCAAAATCCATCGAGGAAATCGGTGCTGATTCCATTTGTATTAAGGATATGGCAGGCCTTCTTGTTCCTTACGAAGCTACAAAGCTTGTTGAGGCACTTAAGAACGGTTCCAAGATTCCTCTTCAGATTCATACACATTACACATCCGGTGTTGCTTCAATGACTTACCTTAAGGCAGTTGAAGCAGGCGCAGATGTTATCGACTGTGCAATGAGCCCTCTTTCCATGGGTACATCACAGCCTGCAACAGAAGTTATGGTTGAGACATTTAAGGGAACACCTTATGACACAGGTTATGATCAGACACTTCTTGCAGAAATCGCAGATTACTTCAGACCTTACCAGGAAGAGTGCCTTAAGTCAGGCCTCCTTAATCCTAAGGTAATGGGCGTTAATATCAAGACACTCCTTTACCAGGTTCCCGGTGGTATGCTTTCAAACCTCGTATCACAGCTTAAGGAAGCAAACGCAGAGGATAAGTACTATGATGTACTTAACGAAATTCCCAATGTTCGTAAGGACTTTGGTGAGCCGCCTCTCGTTACTCCTTCATCTCAGATTGTTGGTACACAGGCAGTTCTTAACGTTCTCCAGGGTGAGCGTTATAAGATGATTACAAAGGAATCCAAGAAGATCCTTTCCGGTGAGTTCGGTCAGACTGTAAAGCCTTTCAATCCTGAAGTTGTTAAGAAGGCAATCGGTGACCAGCAGCCTATTACATGCCGTCCTGCCGATCTTATTGAGCCTCAGCTTGATAAGTTCCGTGAGGAGTGCAAGGACTGGATGGAGCAGGAAGAAGATGTTCTTTCTTATGCACTTTTCCCTCAGGTTGCAATGGAGTTCTTCAAGTATCGTAAAGAGAAGAGAGAAAATCCTGATTTTGGTAAGCCGAAGGCTCCCGAAGGAAATGAAAGAAAAGTAAACGTAACAGTTGCTGCAGACGCATTTCAGTAAAAAATCAAACCGTACAGATTAAAAGTCTGTACGGTTTTTTTTCTGCAAAAGAAGGCATTATTACTATGGATTTTATGTTTGCATTTACTTTTTATAAGTGTTAAAATAATTTTTATGAATAAAAATTATTGGAGGTAAATTATGGGCTTGTTCAGTGATGCTAAGAATGGTGAACTTGATAAGAAAAAAGATGAAACAGCTATAGCAGAAGATGATATTTTTGCTGTATCTGATGACGAAGCTGCTATTGATGCAGCAGATATTGATGCGGATCTTCTTGAAAGCATTCTTGAGGAAACTCAGGAAGCACCCGTTGAGGAAGAGGTCGTTGTAAAAACTCAGCCTGCTGTAAATGTTCCCGATGTTGCAGACAGAAAGAAAAGGGAAGTTTCTGAAGAAGAAAAGAGCAGCGTGACAGTAATTACCAAGGGTACAACAATTAACGGTTCCATTATCTCAGATTGTTCTCTTGATGTAATGGGTACAATCAATGGTGACATTGAGTGCCTTGGAAAGCTTACAATATCCGGTAAAGTATCCGGCAATTCAAGAGCTTCAGAGGTATTTATCAACACAGAAAGATTGGAAGGTTCTGTTACATCCGAGGGTTGTGTAAAGATCGGTCTTGGTACAGTTGTAATCGGCGATATTAATGCGTCATCTGCTGTATTTGCCGGTGCCGTAAAGGGCGAAATTGATGTTAACGGACCTGTTGTACTTGATTCTACAGCAATTATTAAAGGCAACATTAAGGCAAAGTCTGTACAGATGAATAATGGTGCTATTCTTGATGGCTTCTGCTCACTTACCTACTCAGATCTTGATGTTGACAGCATTTTTGAATAGAGGTAGAAAATGGCAGCATATAAAAGAGTTCTTTTAAAGCTCAGCGGCGAAGCATTAGCCGGCGAAAAAAAGACAGGCTTTGATGAAGCAACGTGTATCGCAGTTGCTAATCAGGTTAAAAAGCTTACTGAAGAAGGCGTTCAGGTTGCGATTGTAATCGGCGGCGGTAACTTCTGGAGAGGCCGTACTTCCAATACTATTGACCGTTTTAAGGCTGATCAGATTGGTATGTTGGCTACAATCATGAATTGTGTATATGTGGCAGATATTTTCCGTTATGTTGGAATGAAGACAAAGGTTTATACACAGTTTGAATGTGGAGATATTACAAACTTGTTTTCTAAAGACGAAGCTGTTGAGGACCTTGAAGCAGGAAAGGTAATTTTCCTTGCAGGCGGTACCGGACACCCTTATTTTTCAACAGATTCAGCCACATCTCTTCGTGCCATTGAATTAGAGTGCGACGTAATACTTATGGCAAAGGCAATTGACGGAGTATATGATTCCGATCCAAAGACAAATCCCAATGCCAAAAAGTATGATGAAATGCATATCAGTACAATTGTTGATAATAAACTTGGTGTTATTGATCTTACATCAGCAGTTCTGTGCATGGAAAATAAGATGCCCATTTTCATTTTCTCATTGCTTGAAGAAAATGGAATTGTAAATGCGGCACTTGGCACAGCTAAAGGTACAAAAATTACTGTCGATTAATCCGACGAAACAGGAGGAACTATATGAACGAAAGAATTATTCAGTACAGTGACAAGATGGAAAAGACAATTTCCGTACTTGCAGAAAACTTTGCTTCCATCAGAGCAGGTCGTGCCAACCCTCATATTCTTGATAAGCTTAAGGTAGACTACTATGGAACACCTACAGGAATTCAGGGCGTTGCAAACGTTTCCGTTCCCGAAGCACGTATTATTCAGATTCAGCCTTGGGAATCCAAAATGATTAAGGAAATAGAGAAAGCAATTCAGGCATCCGACATTGGTATTACTCCTTCAAATGATGGCAAGATTATCCGTCTTGTATTCCCTGAACTTACAGAGGATCGTCGTAAGGAACTTTGCAAGGGCATTAAGAAGGACGCAGAAGCAGCAAGAGTTGCAGTAAGAAATATTCGCCGTGATGCTATGGATGCAATTAAGAAGGTCGGCAAGGCAAGCGAAATCTCAGAA
>JAKSRZ010000078.1 GCA_024403375.1 Lachnospiraceae bacterium | reverse complement strand
GCTCCTGCTCCATCCAGTCCATGGTAGCAGTACCTTCATGAGTATCACCGATTTTATGATTGATACCTGTGTAGTAAAGAATACGCTCTGTGAGTGTTGTCTTTCCGGCATCGATATGAGCCATGATACCAATGTTTCTGGTATGCTCAAGTGAATATTGTCTTTCAGCCAAGGTATTTTCCTCCTAATAGAACTACCAGCGATAATGAGCGAAAGCCTTGTTGGACTCTGCCATCTTGTGCATGTCTTCTTTACGCTTTACTGCATTACCTGTGTTGTTAGCTGCATCGAGGATTTCGCCTGCAAGCTTTTCCTGCATTGTCTTCTCACCACGCTTACGTGAGAACATTGTAAGCCAACGAAGTGCAAGAGCCTGTCTTCTTTCAGGTCTTACTTCAATAGGTACCTGGTATGTAGCACCACCGATACGGCGTGCTTTAACTTCGAGTACAGGCATAAGATTGTTCATAGCCTGCTCGAAAACATCGAGTGCTTCCTTGCCGCTCTTCTCAGCGACGATGTCAAATGCACCATAAACGATCTTCTGGGCAGTACCCTTCTTACCGTCGAGCATTACGTTATTGACAAGCTTTGTAACGATCTTGCTGTTGTACAAAGGATCTGCCAATACGTCTCTTTTCTGAATGTGTCCTTTTCTTGGCACGTTGCTTCCCTCCTTAATAACGACCGATCTTGCGGTCCATTAAATCATAGGTACTCACATTACACTGTGTTCGCGCAAAGCATTTTTTCTATTTCAAACCGACAGCCACATGAAAGTTTGAATGAAAATCAATGCGTCTTTACGAGTAATGTAAAAACTATAGGTTACTGTTTTACTTTATATTACTTCTTAGCGTCTTTAGGTCTCTTTGCACCGTACTTGGAACGAGCCTGACGTCTCTTTGCAACACCTGCTGTATCAAGTGTTCCTCTGATGATGTGGTAACGAGTACCGGGAAGGTCCTTTACTCTACCGCCACGAATAAGAACAACGCTGTGCTCCTGAAGGTTATGACCTTCGCCGGGGATATAGCTTGTAACTTCGATTCCGTTTGAAAGACGTACTCTGGCAATTTTTCTAAGAGCTGAGTTAGGCTTCTTAGGTGTAGCTGTACGAACTGCTGTACATACGCCACGCTTCTGGGGAGACTGTGTGTCTGTAGCCTTCTTGTTAAGAGAGTTGTAACCCTTTAACAATGCAGGAGCTGTAGACTTCTTGTCCAGAGTCTGTCTGCCTTTTCTTACTAACTGGTTAAATGTAGGCATTGATTTTCTTTCCTCCTGTTTAAGAATATGCAAGTGGCTGCCTTTGTGGTTAATCCACTGATTTTATTGTTTCCTGCCGAAAAAACGGCATAAGAAACCCGTGCGCATGGCACACGCACGGGATATTATATTCACTGAACATTCTGTTGTCAAGATAAAATATTTATTTGATGCTACTATTTCAGAACAACACCTATCAACTGCACCAGCGGAGCCATGAATCTTACCACATCATCCGACCAGCCGACACTGTTTTCTCGTGCCCTCGTCTGCACATCAAACGTTACAAGTCCCTGAACATCATCCTTTGTTCCGATTATATATTGATAGGTTATCATTATCTCATGTTCTTTAAGATATTCATAATAGCCATCTATCCAAAGTTCATTTCTGCTGGACAGATTGATCTTAAACCAGCCACCATCATTAAAATGCTTGATTACGGATGGATCCAGCACGAAGTTCATATGCTGAGGCGGACAAATATAGCTTCCTATATGATACTCCGCATCCAGATTTTTTCCTCCATATATGGATATTCCGCTTATTCCGAGGGCCGGCAAAAGGTTGGCCAAAGAATTGACCAGATTGGAAACGCCATTTCTCCAAAGGTTCTCCGTTACCTTGCTAATGGTCTTGATAATCGCCGCGGACCCTTCTCCACCGGTAATTCTGGCCACTGTGCCTGTCGTTTCTTCGTTCAGATCCAGTTCGCCGTGGATAGCTTCTTTGTATATGATATAACGGTGTCTGCCCTTTTGTTTTCCAATATAAAGAGCCTTATCTGCCTTTCGGTACAGAATATCAAAATCCTCGCCGTTTCTCGGATACTCGGAAAGTCCCATGGTACTTGTCATCGGCTGCTGACTGCCCAGTCTTTCTGCATACGCCCAGCGGAACTTGCTTTCTATTGTTTCGCATATTGAGCGAACAGCGGTTTCATCACCGATATCATGAAGCACAAGGAAGAACTCATCGCCGCCGAATCTTGCCGCAATACCATAGCCCTTAACAATATCCCTGAGGATTATTGCCAAGGTTTTGATTACCTCATCTCCGAAGGCATGGCCATATGTATCGTTTACCATCTTGAAATTATCGATATCCAGCATAATCATTATAACCTGATTATACTTCTTTGTTTCGATAATCTCCTTGGCATAAGAAAGTGCACTCACCTTATTGTAAAGGCCGGTAAAGGAATCATACTTGCCTTCCATATTTCTGTAGCTGACATCGTCATCGACGTTCTTGTTGCGTCTTTCTCGAAGCATGGCAATCATTTTGCTTCTTTCAAGGTTCTCGTATATAATCGAGCCTTCAAATTGAAAGTATCTGCCATTTACAATGATGTTTTCCACAAAGTGTTCCACGTTCGCATTGATATTGGATACTTTCTTAACTATTGTTCTGCATGCTTCATTTATATCTTCATCATCCAGCGGAATCTGTTTACCATCCCGAAAGGAGCTCACAGACATACTGTCGTCCTTGACAATGTACTCAAGGAGCATAATGCCGCCGGCCTCATACATTCTGTATATCGAAGCAAGGCTTCCTGCAAGTCTGGGAAACTCCAGCTGAGCATGTTCCAAATCAACCAATCTGAAAGGATACGCCTTACCGTCACGCCCGGAAACCGGAGTGTCAATCAGCATAAAGCAGTGTCTGTACTCGCCGTTTACCGCAAGTACTCGCATATATCCCGACGCTTTCCCATTGGCATTCGCTCTTTCAAGCATCGCCTTAAACGCATCATAATCGTCCTCACATATAGGAAGGTTTGCAATCGGTCTGCCTTCTATGTCGATGTACCGTGCCGCATAGCTGTCATGATCCACCAGCATCATCTGCTCAGTAATTGTTCCGGATATGTATATTGTATTTTCAAAATCCTTCTGTTTTGTTTCAGGAAGACTCATAGTTTACCTCTCTGAATATCTATAGTCATAGGTATATACAGTAAGGATATCATATATTCATGTTAACATCCATTAACAAATGAGAAATTATGTGAAACACTTTCAGAAATAAATTTTTATGTATGTAACGTTAATAGCATGTCCCATGTTTGTTCCGTTTCTGAAATTCAGGGTAAGAATTCCATCAGTCACCTTAACTGATGCCACCAAAGGTTCTCCGGTCACCATATGTTCCTCTGCAAGAAGCTGTTCGTCGCTCTTTCCAAGGTTTGCGTATACAGTGTGTCTGTCAGAGCAGCCCCAAGGATTGGAAAATCCGATTTCCACCTTGTACTCTCCGTTCGGAAGCTGAAATGCGTAATCAATATAGCGGACAGTTATTCCGTTTTCATACTGATTCTTTGTATATCTGCAGGTGTCCTCCTTAGCCAGGTCCTCATCAGTGTTCATTTCATAAGCCCAGGTATTTGCAGTATAGAGTGCTTTGCTGAGCTGACTTCCTTTGTACCTGTCTTCCGGGTCATCAATTAAGCCCCACTTTTTTCCTGTCACTTTGTCATAGCCGTAAAGCTGCTCCATAAGGCTGTTATAAACACCAAAGCGCTCACCTTCAGCAGGCGTGTAAGGATTATGATCACCACAGTTTACAAAGTAAGCCAGAGCTTCGTCTGTTTCATAAAGACGTTTTTCAATAAGTGTATAGATAAAATCGCAGACCTTTGCTGACTCTTCATTATTAACTCCGGCAAAGGTTACGGGAATTACGTCGTATTTCTCTCCATTAGCTTTCACGCTTAAAGCTTTATCAGTTACACATTTCGGGATTTCCACGCGAAGTTCGTAGGTTTCGCTGAGTCCGATATAGTCAAGTACTTCAGAGAACAGCACCTTATCATCTGAAGATATTTTCAGGCTCTTTCCGTTATCAGCCTTTCTCAATGTCATAGACAGATAGTTCTGCTTATCTTTTGCCACTGCAAAATGATAGGTAAAGCAGCCGCCTTCCTTCGCATACCTGTATGTTCCATCATTAGTGACGCTGACTGTGTTAGTTTCGTTGAGCTGATGAAGCTCATCATTTTCGTATTGGCCATATCCCGGCTGCACCGTGTCTATTATGGTATCTTCACTTTGGGACGGCTTTTTATGAGCTTCGTCATATTCCTTCTGTGAAACGAAGTACCAGTATATTCCATAGCGTTGCTGATACTGAGCATAATGAGGTGAGAAAACAAGCTCTGTATTCTTAAGCTTAAATTCCGTATCCCCCACTTTTTCAAAGAACGCCCCGGCATTTCTTAACAGATCTTCTCGAGCAGCTCCACCCGCAAGCACGATATACTCATTTTCAACCAGCTTGGACATAGGGATGGAAACATTCATACCTGTAGTTGTAAGCTTCATCTCTTCCGTTCCAAGAGCGGCACTTAATACAAGGGGACCATATTTGAAGCCAATGGACGTATTATTGTCCTAAAGAGGATATGCCTTCATTGCCATAGGGATGGTAAGTGCAATTCGATCACCATCGTTAAACGGGCCTGTCACGGTTGCGAAGCCTTTTTCAGACTTATACTGAACTCTCTCACCATTTACCAGAACAGCAGGCTCACCGTCTGCCCAATCGGGAATTCTGAAATACAGGTTAAGCTTAAGCTCAGAAGCAGCAGCAACCGTAAACTCAGCCCCACCCAATTCCATAACCTTCGAATCCTGAATCAAAGTGAAATCATGAAGTCTTGATTTCATTTCGGAGCTCAGATACATATTGATATATACTCCGTTTTCATCTTCAAAATATATGCTGTCACCAAGCTTTGTAAAGTTTTCCATTCCGGTTCCGGTACAGCACCAGAACTTGTTGTAGCGTTCACCATATACCTTAAAATAGCCTGTCGACATAGGCTGGAAATACATGGTCATTCCCGTTTCCGGATTTTGTGATGCCAGAATAGAATTGATATATGCGTTCTCGTAAAAATCCGCATAGCAACGGTCACCGCTTATCATAAACAGCAGACGGGACAATTTAAGCATATTATGTATATTACAGGTTTCGTTATTACAATTGGTACGCTCCTTATCCAGGACATCATCCTCTCCGAAATGCTCCCATTCACTGTTTCCTCCGGTGATGTATGTATGTCGATCACGAACCATCTCAAAAAACGCTTTTGCATACTCCAGATACTTTGAAGCATCTGTTTCACCGTTAAGATAATAATATCGCTTTAATGCACCAATAAACTTAGGAATGGTTGTATTTGCATGACGATTGGTAAGTGCGTTCTTCTCTCCGGAAAGAACCTTTTCAAAAAGAGTAACCTCATCGAACTTATGGGCGGCAACGGCATACTTCTCATTTCCCGTAGCCGCATACAGCTCATAAAGACAGTCATTCATTCCACCATACTCAATGGTCAAAACCTTTGCGTTAAGCTCCTGAGACCACCCCGAAGCTCTGTTATAAGTCCAGTCACCCAGGCCCTCTGCCACAGCCAGTGCCGACTTAAGCCCCATGAAATTGTAAACGTCAACAAGTCCCTGTATAAGCTTATGCATTGTATACCACGGAACCCAGGCCTCAGTAATGATATTTACTTTTCCCACTTCAACGTTATCAAATTGCTTTTCAACGTTGTCCGCATCGATAATATTTGCACAGAAAAGGAAGCCCGGCTTACCCTTTGAGTTATCCTGGCACACCTTCAGTTCGTCAACAATATAGCTGATATCTCTAAAAAGCTTGTCCTTATCTGCAGGGCTGACATCAGGGCTCGCATAAGCATATGCACAGGCACCCAGATAATGACCAAATGCATGACCCGCTATAAGAGAATCCTCCCATCCTCCGTAGCGCTGCTTTCCCCTCATATCCAGTCCGGCGGTCTCTCTGAAGCCCGCAAGCCAGCGGTCAGGATCAAAGGAAGTAAGATATTCAATCTCAAGTTCCAATGCATTTGTTAAATAAGGTTCCGTAAGCGAAACCTGTGCTATACCAATTTCATTGATTTTACCATTTGTTTTCATCAGTCGCTCCTTATGCAATGTACTTTTAAGACATAATGAACATAATATAATTATAAATCTTAAGCCAAAATCCACAATTTCTGCAATGGACATTTAAGAAGTAAGCATGTATAATTGGGAAATGCATAGAATAAGGAGTACCCATGAATACATATCTTTCCTTTGAAAAAAGAAGAAAAATCACTCAATCCGGCTACATTGTTTCTCACGAAGGATTGTTTCACCCAAACAGAGTAATGCACGAGTTCGATCTTCTGTACGTGCTGCAGGGAAGCTGGGAAATATACGAGGACGAAACCATTTTCTCCCTGAACGCCGGGGATCTTCTGATTCTTGAGCCAAGAAAACACCATTACAGCAAAAAAAAGAGCTCCGAAGAGCTCAAGTTAATGTATATTCATTTTTCTCCCCAAAAAGGAGATTTACGGCCTGTCGGCAACAGTCTTCCAATCCCAAGATTTCTGCACCTGGACTTCAATCCCGAAATCGAAAACGAAATCAAGGACATAATAAAGCTTGATGCCGTTCAAAACCTAAAGAACCGAGATCTTGTCCTATCCGCCAAGCTGGAAAATCTGCTTCTGGATCTCACCGTGTTTGCGGATGAGCACAGTTCCGATATGGCATCTACCGAAAAGAAGCACCCCGAAATCCAGCAGTTGCTTACGCTGTTTTCAGAAAATCCGGATCGGTTTTACAGTCAGGAAGAACTTGCCAAACTGCTGCACATATCTTCAAGAACACTGTCCACCCATTTTAAGGAGGTTACCGGTTCAACACCACATGCCTATCAGGTTGATTACAAGCTGTCCCTTATTCATGATTTACTAAAAAACACACCCTACCGCACCTTGCATGACATTGCGGTAAGCTACGGTTTTTATGATGAATTCCAGATGTCAAAGCTGTTTAAGAACAAGTACAGGCTGTCACCCGGAGAGTGCCGCAAAAGGTAATTATTCTCTGAACTGCAAAGCGTAAAGCTCCTTGTAAGTACCGCCCTTTGCAATCAGCTCCTCATGCGTACCACGCTCGGTAACTCTGCCCTCCATAATAACTGCAATCTCATCTGCATTTCTGATGGTTGAAAGCCTGTGGGCAACAACGATTGTGGTTCTTCCCTTACAAAGCTCATCCAAAGCCTGCTGGATAAGAACCTCAGTAGTGTTGTCCAGTGCACTGGTAGCTTCATCAAGAATGAGAATTGCGGGATCCTTAAGGAATACTCTTGCAATACTCATACGCTGCTTCTGTCCGCCGGAAAGCCTTACACCACGCTCACCAATCTGAGTATCGTAGCCCTTTTCCATAGCCATAATGTAGTCATGGATATTAGCCTTTTTGGCAGCCTCAATAATCTCCTCATCCGTTGCATCAAGACGGCCATAACGAATATTATCACGCACGGTACCTGAAAACAGGAACACATCCTGCTGAACGATACCGATGTTTCTTCTTACAGAATCCATTGTAAGTGTTCGAATATCCTTGCCATCTATCAGAATGGCACCATTCTCTTCGGAAAGCTTGTAGAAATTAGGAATAAGGTGGCATATTGTAGTCTTTCCACCGCCGGACGAGCCTACCAACGCCAGTTTTCTGCCCTTCTCCAGCTTAAGATTTACATCATTAAGAACGCCTTCTGTCTCGCTGTAAGAGAAGCTTACATGCTTAAGTTCAATCTCACCCTGAACGTTCTTAAGCTCTTCTGCACCTTCTGCATCCCTTTCAGGCTCAACATCCATTATTTCCACAAAACGCTTGAAACCACTCACACCATTCTGCCACTGCTCCATGAACTGAATCAGCGTATTAACCGGTGAGATAAACAGGTTTACGGAAACAATAAATGTGGAATAATCACCGAAAGTGATACGTCCATTGTATAAGAAAATACCACCGGCAATAAGAATAATTACATTAAACACATCGGTTACAAAGCTTGTAGAAGAATGGAAAGCTCCCATTGCAGAGTAAGCATGCTTTGATGCCTGCACAAACTCCTGATTGCCAACCTCAAACTTTTCCATTTCCTTCTCTGCATTTGTATAAGCCTTTGTTACCCTGATGCCCGTAATACTGCTCTCTATGGCAGCATTGATGGTAGCATTGCTCACACGTCTCTCATCGAAGGCCTCTCTCATACGTTTTCTCATAACAAGAGAAACCACCACAAGAATAGGCACACACGCAAAAACAATGAGTGTAAGCATAACATCTATGTTCATAAGATATGCGAAGGAAAGCACAATCATTACTGAACAGATAATAATGTTCTCAGGGCCATGATGAGCCAGCTCCACAACCTCAAACAGATCGTTTGTCATTCTTGACATGATACGGCCCGTTTCATGCTCATCATAAAATGAGAAAGGCAACTTCTCCAGATGATCAAAAAGATCCTTACGCATCTGGGCCTGCATAGCTGTTCCGATCATGTGTCCATAATACTGCACGAAATATCTCAAGAACATTCTGGCAGCATACAGACCAAGGACAATAAGGCCCGCTACAATAATGTACTTATACATCTTATTGGGGATGTAATCATTCAACATCTTTCTGGTGACAATAGGATATACCATACCAATAAGAGAAATCAGAAGTGACGCCAACATGTCCATGGCAAACATGAACTTATGCGGCTTGTAATAAGACATAAACCTTTTAAACATAATTCTTTTCTCCTTGTGAAATAGTGGTATAGCATACAAAAAACAAAAAAGCAAATCCGAAGGCCCAAAATATAGGTTTTTAACGGATTTGCCTTATATTTTACTATTTATTTTCGCTCTGAGCGTTTACTACCTTTGCACGCTCAAGTGCAGCATCAATGTTTGCACAGAAGTTCTCAGCACCCACTTCATCCGCAAAGCCGGTCTTCTTCATAACTTCCATCGGCTGCTTCTGAACATGTGAGAAAATCAATGTAATATTGTTCTTCTGGCACTTCTGAAGCGTCTGCTCCATAAAGTACACCGCAGTGGCATCCATTGTCGGCACACTTCTCATTCTGAGAATGATTGTCTTAATCGCATTGTTCTTTGTAGGGATGCTTCCAAGCTTATCTGTAGCAGCAAAGAACATAGGACCATT
>JAKSRZ010000077.1 GCA_024403375.1 Lachnospiraceae bacterium | reverse complement strand
GATGGGTGGTTTTTTGTGTAGTGAGCGTTTTTTACCTTGAGGGAGGTGGCTGAATTGTTCACTTTAGAGAGACGCTGAAAAGTGTTGACAATGGAAGGCCAGGCCCTTCGGTGAGAAAGGAAAAGATTGAAGAACTCTATGAAGCTGTTTTCATGCTCCGCCAATCGGACGTTATCGACACGGCCTTTTCTAAGCTTTCCACCGGTCATAAGAAAAAAGTCCTCGACACTGTAGCTGACGTTACAATCAAATTCTTCTACAAATTCAGCCTGATCAATATCGTAGAAACGTTTCCTTTTACGTGAGTAGGTGAAGACAGGTACATTAGCCTGATTACAGAACATGCCCGCAGCAATAAGTGCGGCATCCGTTCCACCGGTAACATCCAGAGCACAATCAGAATATGTATCTTTGATCTTCAGCAATTGTGAAAGTATCTTTTTTGATTTATAGAAACTGCTTTCCACAAACTGAAGATCAAAATGATGACCTCTATGCATGAAAAAGTCTCTTAATATTTCGTGTTTTCTTTTATCCTGGGCAATCTCAGGGGGGCATAAATATATTACTCTTGCTGGATTGAATATTTCCGGACCAATTACATTTTCTATGGCACGTTCGCCATAAAGTTCAATAAGCGTATCCATTCTGACCTCCTGAATCACATGAACTTATTTTAGCATTTTGGCTCGGATTGTGAAAGTACTTCAACCACTGAAAATGTGATATAATAGGCACAATATGAATAAAACGTGAAAGAGGAAGGACGATTATGAAAAACGGATCCTACAACTTTAATTATTCCTGGAAATTCAGGCTTGCAGATGCCTTTCCTCTTGCAGAGGCGCTGGAGGCGCTAAAGGACAGTTCGGGCAGAATGTTTTATGAAAGAGAATACGATGACTCCGCCTGGGAGAAGGTCTCTGTTCCGCATACCTATAACGATGAGGACCTTTTCAGACAACGCGGTGACGATGCCGGAAGTAACCAGAAACGTACCTTTTCCTGCTACCGAAAATGGTTTGATAAGGTCGAGAAATTAGAAAATAAAAAGCTGCTGATTGAGTTTGAGGGAATACGTCAGACCTGTTATTTGTATGTAAACGGACAGCTTGCAGGATATATAGAGTCCGGTGTCCAGCCCTTTGGTTTTGATATTACGCCCTTTATCTATTCAGATAAGGAGAACCTGATAGCAGTAGCAACAGATTCAACATCCACAAGAAATATGTCATTGTTCAGTGCAGAAACTCCTAATATGCCGGAGGCAATACCGGGAACCTTTGTGGCATCCAATGACAAGGTGGATAATATTCCAAATGACAGAAGAGGAGTCCCCTACTTCTGGAACTGCAATGACTTTAATCCATGCATAGGTGGATTGACTAAAAATATTTGGCTTCATATTAAGCCGAAAACATATATTACCTTGCCACTGTATTCCAACTTAAGAACCTACGGAGTGTACGTTTATGGTTCTGACTATGACATTGAAAACAAAGCAGTCACCGTTAACACAGAAGCCCAGGTAAGAAATGAAGGGGCTGAAGTCGTTGAGGCAGTAATAAGAACCAGCATATCAGACAGAGAGGGTAATGTGGTGCTTTCAGTCTGCTCTGAGGAAGCGGACGTGAAACCGGCAAAGGATTGCCTTCATGAAATGTCTGTTATCCCCGGGGATGCTTATGAAAAAATGCCGGACGGAAGCTACAGAGCTAAAGCAGAGGATGAGGTTTTTAGTGCTGTAGAATGTGTGACAAAGGAAGGGACAATAATTCACAATGCTGCAAAGCTGGACAAGGCTGTTTTCTGGAATCTGACTCAGCCATATTTGTATAACGTAAAGATTGAATTGCTGATCAATGGTGAGCCGGTTGATGAGGTAGAACTGGAAACAGGCTTCAGAAAAGTAAGCTACACTAAAGAAAAGGGGCTGGAAATTAACGATGAAGCAGTCTGGCTTTCGGGATATGCACAGCGATCGGCAAACGAATGGGCGGCAGTAGGCTGTACTGTTGACTGGATGAAGGACTATGATGCACTGCTGATAAGAGAAAGTAATGCGACACATATTCGCTATATGCACGTGGCAGCGTGCCCTGCGGATATAAGGGCGTGTGACCGATATGGAGTGGTCTGCACTCAGCCTGCGGGCGATAAGGAACGCGAAAGCTTCGGAAGGCAGTGGAATCAACGACTTGAAGCAATGCGTGATGTGATTATCTATTTCAGAAATAATCCATCCATATTTTTCTGGGAAGCAGGTAACAATTCGATAAATAAAGAACACATGAGACAGATGCGTGAACTGAAGGAAGCACTTGATCCTTCAGGCGGACGTTTTATGGGCTGCAGAACCATAAACACTGTTGATGTTGTGGAGGAAGCAGAATACGTCGGAACAATGCTGAACAGGCATGCAGCCCGCTTCCAGTCGGAACGAATGCCCGTTACGGAAACAGAATATTCAAGAGAGGAAGCACCAAGAAGAGTGTGGGATGACTATACTCCGCCTCATTATGATTATAAAAATCTATGGCTTGGAAAGGGCGGGAGAAAGCTGAACGGCGGAGACTCATACGACTTAACTTCAGAAGAATTTGCCCTTTCGGTTTCAGCCGGGTATGCAGAATTTTTCAATGACCGCGTTGGTGGGGCTTCAGGCAAAAATCTGTACTCCGCGGCAGCGGCTCTTTGCTGGAGTGATTCAGCACAACACTCACGTCAGCAGGCATCTGAAAACTGCAGAATGAGCGGACGCGTGGATGCTGTAAGAATTAAGAAACAGAATTTTGATGTGTTCCGAGTGCTTCAATCCTCTGAACCCATGTGCTACATTGTGGGACACTGGAATTATCCTGCGAATACGCCGGAAAATTACTTATATGAAAAAAAGGAGTATGACGGTACCTATTGGCAGTACACAGGAACGTTTGAAAGACGAAATCCTGAAGACAAAACGATTTATGTTATCGGAAGCTATTATGTAAAAAGCATAGAACTGTTCATAAACGGCGTAAGCAAAGGAATATGTGACCACCCGACCAACACCTTTGTATTTGCATTTGAACACGTGAATATTACAGAAAACGGATATATTGAGGCAATAGCAACAGGCTATGATGGCTCAACCGTAAGTCATAGAATAGAAACAACAGGAAAACCGGCAAAGCTCAGACTTACACTTCATACAGGAGAAAAAGGATTGATTGCCGATGGCTCCGATATTGCCTTTGTGGATGTTGAGGTGCTGGATGACGCAGGCAGACTTTGTCCACTTTGCGACGAAAGAATTGATTTTTCAATGGAAGGCCCCGGAAAGTTCCTTGGAGGCTATAATGAGGGACGTTTTAACGGTTTTGGAAGAAACGATTCGGTTATTCATTGCAATTATGTGTATGCAACATGCGGAAACAACCGCGTTTTTGTAAGAGCCGGATTCGAGCCGGGAAAAATCAGACTCCGAGCTACAATGGCAGGAGCAGAGAATGCCGAGCTGGAGTTTGATAGCATCTGTGCCGATACGAATCCCCTTTCCCTCACAGCATCACAAAGACTGGCTGCTTCATACATAAATACAATCCCAGAGCAAGATTACTCATTTCCTCGTCAGGCAGAAGCAGACGCAACAAAATACGTGAAGTCCGATGAAATTCTGTGCAAGGTTCTGGTAAACGGACAAGAACCAAACACCTATGGAGTACTGAGCAAGGTGGAGCATGACAGCATATTCAGCCCGGTGCTCCATATACTTGGAGCTATGGCTAAGTCCAGACCGGAGGACCTGCAAATCGACTACAAGAACGAAACCCTTACAATGAAATCCGGAGAACACACAATTGTTGCAAGGGTCGGCTATACCCACCTCATTGTTGACGGAACGGAAAACCTTATGGGTGGGCAACCATATTTGCTTGAGGATGGAACCTTTATGATGGAAATCAATGCAATTGCAGGTTACATTAAGGGAGCAACAGCAGGATATGACGATAAGATTACTGTATACAGAATCGAATGGTGATGAATGTATCTTTCGGAAAGGTTGTATTACGAGCCCCAATGATGTAGAATACAGATGATATAATATTGCAGATTATGTAAGGATTCACGAAGTAGAATGCAGCAAAAAAGAGTAAACCACAAAAATGGCAGACTTATATGGAATCGACTGGATAATACAGCCAACCTGTTTCCGGTTATTGCCACAAAGAACATGACCAATGTTTACAGGATATCGGTTACCCTGACAGATGACATCGAGCCGGAAAAGCTTCAGACCGCGGTTGAACAGGTTTTAGAATACTTTGACGTGTTTCAGTTCTGCCTGAAAAAAGGTATTTTCTGGTATTATTTTGAAACAAATAAAAGGCCGCTTCCCCACATAGAGGAGGAGAACCTGTACCCGTGCACATACATTGAACGTTATGAGAATAATGAGTACCTTTTCAGAGTGAGTTATTACGGAAAACGCATTAACCTGGAGGTTTTTCATGCCCTGACAGATGGCAACGGTGCACTGGCGTTTCTTAAAGAAATCACATACATGTATCTCAGAATGACCCACGAAGAACTGGCCGATAACGTTCAGGATACGTTGAATAAAGAAACCTCGCTGGACTATGAAGACAGCTATCTTAACAACTATAAACGTAAGGCAGCCCGCACTTATAAAACCGAAAAAGCAGTGGTAATCAAAGGCACAAAACTTTCAGGAGACCAATTCGGAGTTATGCACGGATATATTCCTGTGGCAGAGATTAAAAAAGTGGCAAAGTCATATGATGTCACCATTAATCAATACCTTCTTGCGGTTTACACCTGGGCGATTTATGTGCAGTACCTCAAGAAAATGGCCGGCAAAAAGCCTATAACAATAAGCGTGCCGGTTAATTTGCGACCATATTTTGATTCAACAACCCTTAAAAATTTCTTTGTTATCGTATCATCCGTATTTCATCCCTACAAGGATGACTGCACATTTGAGGAAATACTTGCAGTAGTAAAGGAAAGTCTGGAAAAGCAGACTACAAAAGAAAATCTGGAAAAACTGTTTTCGTACAATGTATCCAATGAAAAAACCTTTATGCTCAGGGTTGTACCCCTTGCAATTAAGAAGCTGGCGATTAAATTTGTGTACCTTCAGTCAGCCCATGCCAATACATCAACAGTAACTAACCTTGGGCTTATCAAGGTGGAAGAAGCATACAAGAAATACATCAAGCAGTTCCATGTTGTTATTTCCATGTCTGAAGGCCAGAACATAAAAGGCACAGTTATAAGTTATGATGAAACTATGGTGTTTACTTTCAGCTCTTACCTCGAAAATACAAGTATCCAGAGAGAATTTTTCAGGAAACTTTCGGAGGATGGAATAAATGTCTCAATAGAGACTAACGGGGTATATTATGAATAGATGCCAAAGATGTAAAGTTGATATAATAGATGATACAGTAAAGTGCCCCCTTTGCCACGGCGTGCTGGTGCATGACGAAAATTCAGTTCAGCATCAACCACTATATCCGACAATTTCACAAAAAGGACAGGCTCTTCAGTGGCTTTTTAAGATAACAATATTTGCCTCAATTATTGCTGAGGCGGTTTGCATACTTGTTAACTATTTAACCACCTGGCAGGTTAAATGGTCCTTTGTAACCGGTATAGGTCTCGCTTATGCCTGCTTCACGATTCTATATTCTGTGAAGAGAAACAAAAGCCACCAGAGAAAGATGGTTATGCAGCTGATAATCGGACTTTTTGTGATTTTCGTTATCGACCTGGCCCTGGGCTATAAAGGCTGGTCGGTGGCATATGCCATTCCCAGTGCCATAATGTCCATGGATATTGGTTTTGGAGTTCTGATGATTGTTAACAGAAAAAACTGGCAGATATATATTATGCCCCAGATCTGGATGGTTATAGCAAGTGCCGCCTGCCTCATTCTGGCATGGATGGAAATGGATGTACTGCCTCTTTTTGCTCTGATAGCCATTGTGGTTTCGGTAATAGCATTGGCTGTCAGCATTGTATTTGGAGACAGAAGGGCAGGAAACGAGCTTTATAGACGATTTCATATATAGTCCGAAGCCTGTTCGGCTCAGTGGTATATAATAAAATGGATTTTTTTACAGACAATTTTCAAAAGAAAAGCAATAACAAAGGTGCCGCCGGAAGACGCAGTCTTATGATAAAAGTGGTGGAGGCCTTTAACAAAAATGAACGAATACAATCCCATATTGTGGAGCCGAGACGAGGAGTGAGTCATTTCGATAAGCCCTACGTACACCTGGAAGGCTGGTCAACGGAAAAATATCAGCTTGAAAATTTTCGCATGGAGCTACTTAAGAAGAATACCCATGAGGAAACTGATAAACACGTTGTTATGCAGCTCCATGGGGGCGGATATGTCAATGCCTTCAAAACTCAGTATCGACGCATGGCCCAATGGTATTCTGAAGCCTATAACTATGCAGATGTGCTTTCCATAGATTACCGTGTGGCACCGGAAAATTCTTTTCCGGCACCGCTGGAGGATGCGGCGGAAGCCTACAGATGGCTGCTTGAGAACGGTTACAGGTCCGAAAACATAATTGTTGCCGGGGATTCCGCAGGAGGCGGGCTGGCGTTGGTGCTTTGCCTTTATCTGCGAGATGAAGGAATGCCACTTCCGGCAGGACTTATATGCATGTCGCCATGGACTGATCTTACCATGAGCAACCCATCATATAGGGACAACTATGAAAAGGATATTATAATCGGAGATACTCAGAACAGTATTATTGTTGACAATCCATACTTGGAGAATGCGGACACCTCCGACCCATATATGTCCCCCTTGTTCGGAGATCCGACAGGATTGCCGCCCATACTTATTCAGGTGGGAACAAACGAAATGCTTTATGACGATTCGCGTCTTTTCTGCGAAAAGGCAAGGCAAGCAGGAGTAAAGGTGCGGCTGACAGAGTATGAAGATATGTTTCATGTATTTCAGCTTTGCGGGCCGATGTTGGATGAGTCCAAGGCTGCATGGGAAGAAATTGAAGAGTTTACAACTTATCTGAGCAGAAGCAATAAGTAATAAAAAAAGGCGGGTCAGACTAAATGGAGAATGTGTTAAAGATAGCAGCATGTATAATAATCGGATATTTTGTCGGGGGTATGAATACAGCATATTTTCTCGGAAGGCTTAAGGGCTTTGATATTCGAACAAAGGGTACGGGAAACCCGGGAGCGTCGAATGTTGTTATCGTTATGGGAAAAGGAGCGGGAATATTCTGTGCCATATTCGATATAATTAAAGCGGCTTCCGCAGTACTTATTTGCGGATGGTTCTTTCCTGATATTGAGTATGCGAAGATTATTACCGGAACCAGCGTTGTGCTGGGACATATTTTCCCGGTATTACTTAAGTTCAGAGGAGGAAAAGGACTTGCGGCACTGGCCGGAGTTGCACTGGCTTTTGATTATAAGCTGTTCCTGATTTTACTCCTTGCAGAACTGGTACTGATTATTATTGTTGACTATATCTGCCTCATTCCCACGACCGGATCGGTACTCTTTACGATTATCATCGGAATTCAGCATGGATGGCTATATTCGCTGATATTCCTTCCGGTGACAGTGGTAATTCTGTTTCGCCATATAGAGAATTTCAGAAATATTATTAATGGCGTTGAATATCGAATAAGGCTGCTCTGGAAGCGAGAACAGGAATTACAGAGAGTAGAGAAAAATCGCGAAAA
The DNA here is from genome assembly GCA_024403375.1 of Lachnospiraceae bacterium. Lineage (GTDB taxonomy): Bacteria > Bacillota > Clostridia > Lachnospirales > Lachnospiraceae > RGIG3528. Next base: position 1,612 of record JAKSRZ010000077.1, on the reverse strand, counting down.
GCTGGCAGAAAAGCAAAATAAATCACAAAACTGACAATAAAATGAAAACTTATGGGGCATTTTATGGCGAGAAAAAAGATTGCGTTGCTGACGATTAATCCGGATGATGAAATAGTTCAGAAGATTATTGCAGGAATAATGGAACAGTGTGAAAGATACAACTATGACCTGGCGGTATTTTCGCCCATGGTTCATATTACTAATTATTTTAAAGACTATCTTCACGGCGAACTGAATATTTATAACCTTGTGCAATTTGATGCTTTCGATGGCGTTATTATTACGCCTGTTCCCATGCAGGAAGAGCAGATAACCACACTGACGGATGCACTGCTTAAACGTCTGCAGGAAGAGTGCCATGTGCCTGTTGTTTCCGTAAATCTGGCTTTTGGGGATTACGATGTGGTTTACTCGGACGAATATACAGCTATCCGAACCATGACCGAGCATGTCATCACTTCCCACGGAGCAAAGAATATTGCGATTCTGACAGGCCCCAAGGACTCTGCAATCTCCAACGAAAGAGTCAGAGTTGCGAAAGAAACAATTGAAGAGTCCGGGTTGACACTTCCTGAAGACAGAATTCACTATGGTGACTTCTGGTATTCCTCCGGAGAAAAGCTTGCTGAACAGATTGCGGCAGGAGAAGTGGAAAAGCCCGATGCAGTGGTGTGTACATCAGACCATATGGCAATCGGTCTTGTAAACAGATTGATGGAACTTGGGGTTAATGTTCCTCAGGATATTGTTGTTACAGGTAATGGCGGCACAAAGGAGGCAATGCTGAATATCCCTCCGATTACCACCTATGAGGCTGATGAAGACTATACAGGTGCCGAAGCGGTTAACAGACTAAGAACTCTGATGGGAGACGGAGCGGTATCAGAACCCTCACTGGACGGAAAGAAAAATCTGTGCATAGGCGGAACCTGCGGATGTGCTGAGGAAGTAAGAAGAATAAGATACAAGATTCAGGATTATATGTATACTTCAGGATACAATACTGCCCAACAGCGTGAAAACAGTGGTATTACGCTTACTACACTGATGGAAAGCTATATCTCAGAGATGTTTACTGCGACTACTGATGCAGAAAACTGCCTGAATAAGATATATGAATCAATTTACCTGCTGAAGCCCTATGGCTGCTTTTACCTCTGCCTTAATGAGCATTGGCTGGAAGAGGCCTATGACAGAGAAAACGGGTATCCGGAAAGAATGAATCTGGCTGTTTTCTCAGATCAAGCAAAAAAACTTCACGGATGCATAAACCATGTCTTTTTCGGTCCGGACAGAGAACGTAAATTTGATACAAAACAGATGCTCCCGGCTATGTGGGAAGACGAAGAAGAGCCACAGGTGTATTTCTTTGCTCCGATTCATTTCGAGAAAAAAGCTGTAGGCTATGCCGTACTCCAGAACCCTATGAATATGCCCATGCATATGGGGAGTGTGTACAGCATGTACTTAAGATACATAAATAATGCCCTGGAAATCAGCCGTGCCAAGCACACTATTTTGAATATGTCGGAGCGGGATCAGATGACCGGGCTTTACAACCGCCGCGGACTTATGCGAGTTGCCGAAAAGATGCTGAAGGATGCCAAGGATT
>JAKSRZ010000076.1 GCA_024403375.1 Lachnospiraceae bacterium | reverse complement strand
CCTTAACAACAGCTGTAAGGATTGTTGTAGAACCTGTAGGAACAGGAACTCTCTGTGCAGAACCGATGAGCTTACCGTTGAGCTCAGGGATAACAAGACCGATAGCCTTAGCAGCACCTGTGCTGTTAGGAACGATGTTTGCAGCGCCTGCACGTGCTCTTCTCATATCGCCCTTTCTGTGAGGACCATCGAGAATCATCTGGTCACCTGTATATGCATGAATTGTGCTCATGATACCGGACTGAATCTCAGCGTAGTCGTTGAGAGCCTTAGCCATAGGAGCTAAGCAGTTTGTTGTACATGAAGCAGCAGAGATGATTGTGTCATCCTTTGTAAGTGTGTTCTCGTTAACGGAGAATACGATTGTAGGAAGATCATTACCAGCGGGAGCGGAAATAACAACCTTCTTTGCACCTGCTGTGATGTGTGCCTGTGACTTTTCCTTTGAGCAGTAGAAACCTGTGCACTCAAGAACTACGTCAACACCAAGCTCACCCCAAGGGCAGTTTACAGCGTCCTTCTCTGCATAAATCTTAAGAACCTTACCATCAACTGTGATTGTGTTAGCCTCGTCATCAGAATCTACTGTATGAAGATTCTCACCGATCTTACCACAGTAACCACCCTGTGCTGTATCATACTTAAGAAGATCAGCAAGCATTGAAGGCTTTGTTAAATCATTGATAGCTACGATTTCGTAACCCTCTGCGCCGAACATCTGTCTGAAAGCAAGACGACCGATACGACCAAAACCATTAATTGCAACTTTAACTGCCATTTTTGTTTCCTCCTGTTATTACGCTTATCCGCGCTTTGTGAGTTATATTAAGCGAGAATTTCCCGCCTAAGATCAGATTTTTCAATGGGATTTAACCACATTGTTATTAAATTGTCAATACTAAAACTTGCTTTAAGTTACGCAGTTTTAACTGTTTTGACTACTTCTCAACTGTTTCATCGGGAAGAATATTAACTTTTCCCTCATAGAGCTCCTGAACCGCTATTGAAAGGGGCTTCTGGCACTTGATGTCATCTACAAGAGGCTCTGCCCCGTCGATGATCTGGCGTGCTCTTTTTGCTGTAGCGATGCATACTGAATAGCGGCTGTTAATAACCTTCTGTTCGCCTTCCGCATTATCATTGATTTTCTTGCTGAGTTCAGCATATGAAGGATGTATCATTTCTTTTCCTCTCTCCTAATAATTTTTCCGCAAAGATTATATCACAACTTGTCAATAATTTCGATGATTTTTTTATGAAATCTTATTCGATATTCTGAATCTGCTCTCTTATCTTCTCAATTTCTGTTTTAAGGTCAATTGCGATATTGGATATTTCCATATCATTTGCCTTTGAAAGGGTTGTGTTTGCCTCTCTGTTCATCTCCTGTGCTATGAAGTCCAGCTTACGGCCGATATCCTTTCCGGATGTAAGTGTATCCTTCATATTGGAAACATGAGCCCTGAGTCTTACCATTTCTTCATCTGTGCAGATTTTGTCCGCGAACAGAATAATCTCGTTTGCAAGAACAGTTTCGGAAATCTGATTATCTCCGAGAAGTTCGGTTACCTTTGCGATAATCTTCTCTCTGTATTCCTTAACTATTTCCGGACTTCTCTTTTCAATCTTCTCAACCATTTCGAAAATGCCGTCCAGCTTGCTGAAGAGATCGTCTCTGAGTTTTTCACCCTCTGCGATTCTTGTTTCAACAAACTTCTCAGCACATCCTCTTACGGCTGCTTCTACGTCCTTCCAAAGGTCGTCCTCATCGATGGACTGCTCCTCCATGACAAGTACTTCCGGCATTCTGGCAATTGTTGTAGCCTGAAGTTCATTACTCAGTTCAAAAGTATCGGCAATCTTGTTTATTGCTTCAAAATATTCTTTTGCGAGATCCTCATTATATTTTACAACCTGTCTTCCTTCCGAATCATCCTCGTAGGAAATAAACATATCCACCTTGCCTCGGCTGATGTACTCTTTCAGAATATTTCTGATTCCAGCTTCAAAGAAGTTCAGTTTTTTAGGCATCTTTATAGTTATCTCGCTATAACGATGGTTAACAGACTTCATTTCCACTGTAATTTTTCTTCCACCATTAACGAGTTCATAACGGCCAAAGCCTGTCATGCTCTTAATCATATTTTGTCCTCCGAGACTAATTCATTGTAATAACGTGGTCTTCCGGCTTCTTTGCAGGCTCAATCTTCTCAAGTCTGTAAACAGGGCCCTCACCTTCATATTCTTTCATGTACTCTTTTTCAACCTTGCATGTAACGTAGCACCAATCACGTGTCTTGTAATAGTTTGCCTGCTCGCCTCTGCAAAGGAAGCCAATGAAAGCAATGTCGGCAGCACAGCATGTCATGGCAAATCGTCCGGGAACAAAAGTACCCTTAGGCGTTTCTTTGCCCCTGTACACCATAGCAAGGAATCTTACTGTCTTTCCAACATAATTATCAATATTGTCAAGAATATCAAGGTAGAAAATGCCATAGTCCTCGTCAGCAATTTCCACAATGGGTGCGTTCATATCGTAAGGAAGCGGCACCTCATCATCATATCCTGCCACTTCACCTTCCGCAGCCTCAAACACACACTGTGCACTGCGGTTAAGTGTTCTGACAAGTCTTCTTAAAGAATTGCGTTTAGTATCCTTGTTGCACTTATTAAAAATAACCAGCTCCGTATATGCAATCATCTCGTTCATCATCTGACGCATATTATTCATATACGGTTCAAAGGTCTGCGCATCGGCAATAGTGATTATCTGAGACAATTCCCATCTTCTTGGAAATCCCTGCTCAAGAATTCTTGCCACGTTCCAGGTGCCGTTCCATTCGATCATAACACGGTCAACCTTGTAGTTCTTTACGCAATCCATCATAAATGTCGGTCTGAAGTCCTCTTCTTTCTCAACTCTTACGATGGATACCTTTCTTTCCGCAAGAACCTTTTCGTCATATTCAACTTCTCCGTCTTCACACTGAATAAGGAGAGTAGACTTACCTTCAGTAAAGTCATCGTCCATTAACGTGTCCTTAATGAATGTTGTCTTTCCTGCATCAAGAAATCCCAGGATTAAAAATACGGGTGTCATTATCTGAATACCTCATTTAACTTGTCTTCGTTAATATCTGAACCAATTACGCAAAGCTTTCCTGTTGTTTCAGGAATACCAGTTCTGATTTCGTACTCTTCGGGAACAAGATCGAAATAAATCCATGTTCCATCCATTCCCATTACCATACCCTTTGCACGGAGTACCTTACCAAATTCTTCTGTATTTGCAAGCTTCTTAAGAATTTCTTCCAGCTCAGCCTTATCATACTTATGAGGAGTCTCTTTGCCCCAGCTTGTAAATACCTCATCTGCATGATGGTGATGATGGTGATGATGTTCATGCTCGTGGTCATGATCATGATGGTGCTCATGTTCATGCTCGTGATCGTGATGATGCTCATGTTCGTGGTCATGATCATGGTGGTGATGGCACTCGCAGTCCGGATCATCGCACTCATCGTCATCATCGTCATCGTCATGGTCGTGATGGTGATGATGATGTTCCTCATGGTCATGGTGGTGATGATGCTCATGCTCGTGGTCATGATCGTGGTGGTGATGGCACTCACAATCCGGATCATCGCATTCATCGTCATCATGATGCTCTTTTAACTCCTTAAGGAGTTCGTCAGCGAAGCTCTCCTTCTTCTCCATTGCAGCCAATACAGTGCCTGCATCCAAAGAATCCCAAGGAGTGGTAATAATTGTCGCAGAGGCGTTATGTTCCTTCAACATAGCTACTACTGCCTCAAGCTTTTCGTCAGTTAAATACTGAGTACGGCTTAAAATAATAGCTTTTGCTGTTTCAACCTGGTTATTGAAGAACTCGCCAAAATTCTTCATGTATACTTTAGCCTTATTAGCATCTACTACAGCAGAAAATGAATTGAGTTCAGCACCTTCAAGCTTGCTCTCAACGTTCTGAACAGCCTTACTAACATCAGAAAGCTTACCAACGCCTGACGGCTCGATGATAATTCTGTCAGGATGGAACTGATCAAGAACCTTCTGAAGAGCCTCGCCAAAGTCACCTACAAGTGAACAGCAGATGCATCCACTGTTCATTTCTGTAATTTCAACGCCTGCGTCCTTAAGGAAACCTCCATCAATGCCAATCTCACCAAATTCATTCTCGATAAGAACTACCTTTTCTCCCTTGAAAGCATCTGCAAGAAGCTTTTTAATGAGAGTTGTTTTACCTGCTCCGAGGAAACCGGAAATAATATCAATCTTTGTCATTTAAAGCACTTCCTTTCATATAAACGTGCAAAATCTACTCCAATAATGACTTAACCTAATAAGCCAATTTATTATTATAACCTATTCCCCCAAAAAATCAAATACTATATTAAGAAAACATGCCCCTACCATTTGTCGTAAGGGCATGTTCTTATTCAACCAATGTCAATCTCGATATGTCAGTTTTAGCAATCAAAGAATAATTAGTGTAGTAAACCACAAAACCCGGCTTAGCGTTGGCAGGTTTCTTTACTTCCTTTTTCTTAACATAATCAATTTCAACTTTTCCATCTGAAGATTGCGACGAATAAAATGCAGCTAATGCCCCTGCATCTTCAAAGGCAATATCGGGAAGTTCATCAGCAACAGCTTTCATAATAACATGAGATCCCGGGCAACCTTTTGCGTGAAACCACCAATCCGCATTTGTTGCAAATCCAAATGTAAGCTCATCATTCTGCGTATTGTTTTTCCCAACATAAAAATGGATGCCTTCCGGAGAAACGTAATGCAATGGCTCACTCTTAATCTTCTGCTGCTTTATTGTTTTGCCGTTTTTTCCCGCCTTAGTTTTCACTGCATGGAATCTGATGTATCCACTATCAGTAAGTTCTTTCTTAATCTGATTAAGATCATCCTCGCCTGTTGCAAGTTCCAAAGACAGAGCAATCGATTTTAAATGTTCCAAAGAAGCTCTTGTTTCCTCTGTCAATGTAACTAAAGCTTCATAAGTCCTCTTAAGCTTTGCATATTTATCAAAATACTTCTTCGCATTCTCGATTGGTGCAATGGTCGAGTCCAAAGGAATCGTGACGTCCTCATTAGTGTAGTAATTCAACGCCACCATGCTTTTGGCTCCGGCCGGCACATTATACCCATATGCAGTAATCAGCTCGCCATATACCTTATACTTTTCTCGTTTATCTGTATCCGCCAATTGCTTAAGCTGCAAATCCAGTTTTTTTGCCTCACGTTCGATGGCAGTATTTACAATTCTTCTTAAGTCCGAGGATTTCTGATGAACAACTGTTCTTAGATTTCTGGCTGCATAGTATTGATACAGCATCTTAGATACCGAGTCGGTTTCCTTTACTTCCGTATCGGAATCGTCATTATACATATTACATTTAAGTGCACAGAACTCACTCATCTCACCGTTTCGGTAAATAAGGCTTGGAACAAACTCCCCGTTTTTTATCTCGTCTATATATCTCTCGAACGTCTTAAACAGATGGATTTTCATATCCTCAGAAAGTTCTGTTCCTTGAATATCACCTGATATACCGGATCTTGCCAGTATTTCTTCCGCAGCCTGAGGACTTATTCCCGTGATCCCCGTGTACAATATTTTCGATAAGGGACCTGCTTTTCCCAAAACATCTGCGGTGAATACTTCGCAGTTCACAGAATAGGGATTGACCTTATCGACTGTCTGAGGTAAAAAGTATTCCCTTCCCGGCAGCACTTCTCTTACTGAACTCATAAAGCCCGAAACACGCTTTATGGAATCTAAAATCTTGTATTCGGAGTCACAGAGAATGATGTTGCTGTACTTGCCCATTATCTCGATAATAAGATGCTTCTGAGCCAGATCCCCCATCTCATCCAGATGTTCTATAGTAATATCGATAGCTCTTTCAAGTGATTGTTCCTCTTTATGTCCCTGATGAACAGAAATGATTCTCGCACTGTTAAAATGCTTTCTTAAAAGCATGCAGAATGCAGGTGCCACAGCCGGGCTCGGCTTATTCTCTTCAGTGAGGTAAATAAGCGGAAGTGACGCATTGGCCGACATAAAAAGCTTATATGTTTCTCCGGCTTTTATCGTCAACAGCAATTCATCCTTTTCGGGTTGCTGGACCTTCACTATTCTTCCGTCTACTATTTTTTTATTCAATTCGTAAATAATTCCTGCGACAGTAACTCCATCAAATGCCATAATAATCACCTCGAGGGCTAATATTACCATATCTTCTTACTGTTTACAAATAATTACTGTGGGAGTTTTGTCTGTAAGCAGCACTTCATCTCCTTGAACTACGGAGTATATGTACATTTTTACCTCAACGCTGTTACGTTCCGAAAAAAACGGGTTATTTAATGATATTGTATTCTTTTTTGAGAATTCAAGGAACTCATTTAACTTGTCGTCTTCCACAAAGCGGGTGAGGTACGGAATTACAATTGTGAATTGTGAACGTCCTTTTCCGTCTGAATCGCCCTTTTTCTCCACACCGAGCGGAAAACATTCATAAACGTCTTCCTCAAGATTCATATAGGTTACTATTTTATTTTCTTTTCCCATTATGGAATAGGCATGCAGTCTTTTTCCGTCTTCATCATAAAATGCCGGTCTGAGAACAAATCCATCTGGTATAGTATTCTCATCATTAAACTCTATTACTACATCAATCTTGTTGCCAAGTGAGCAAACAGGTACAGACTCCTTATATCGTCTTGGTTTTTCGTTATTGACCGCTGCCACATATGCATCTAAAACACCTGCCTCCTCACCCTCCGACCAATAAGCATACAACTTATCCAAGTCAGTTATTGCCGCCATCGAGTCCGATTGAAGTACAGAATCAACCACCTTACCAATCTGAACATAAGTCTGCGGATTTACAGTTATGATTTCTTTTTTGTCATCATTGCCATAGCAATATCTCCCCCACCTATCATATATTTTTTCTCCGCTTCCGTTTATTCCGGTATAAAAGCCTTTGAAAGTAAAGCCTTCCCTTTTCGGTAATCTGTCCACTTTTTCGTTTAGCTTTTTGAACACTCTTACTGATAATGTTCCGAATTCTTCCCCGTCAACATTTCCGCCTGAATAATCAAGACAAATATTCTTTGTACTGTCCCATTGTGCATAAAGCACTGTTTCCGAATCTTTCCCCGGTCCGATTACCTCATTGTAATTTTGATTTATATTTTCCGTACAATCGCTCGAATTGCAGTACCAAGTACCGCTGCCATCCCTTTTGGTATTCCATCCGATAAACCTGTAATACGGTCTGTAAAACCCATTGGCACGGACTTTCTGCGGCATTTCATCATCATTCACAAATATATGCCTTTTCGTGGATCCTGTCACAATCCCAGAAAGACTTTCTCCGAAGACATCCACATTGTTACTTTCATATCTCACGTATTTTTCCCATCGAGCATACAAACTGTGATTCTCACCTTTTGCCACCGTAGAAGTAGTATTTATCCTGTTTCCGCCACCGTCTCTGCTTAAATACCACCCGGTAAAAACTTTATTTTCATACGTCGGATAATATCCCAGCTGTCTTCCATACACGCCTCCTACCTGAACCATATAAGGATTGTCAACTATCCCCTCACTGAACGCGGTATGCATTACTCCACCGTTTGGATTAAGAGTGACTACACATTCTCCCTTCCTTAAAAACAACGGTTTTAATGTCAGATTATGTGTTATTTTCACTTGAGTATCTTTGGTTACTATCCCATCAGGCGTTCCATCACTCGTCCACCCTACAAAAATGCTGTTCAAGTCTTCTGTTCCATCTTTGTTATATTTCTTAGGCACAGGTAATTTCCCGTAATCCATGTCAAATGTAACCAGTTTTGAGCATCTGTCAGAATCATATTGTTCCCCTCTTCTTGTGACGTTATATTCATCTGTGTTGCATAGATCTCTTTCCGAAGAACTGACATATGTTCTCTCCCCGCACTTAAAAATAAGCTTGTATTGCTGAGCACTCCACGTTGCATAGATTACATAGTTGTCTTTTTCTTTTCGTATTGCCCTGCCTTCTCTTGTATACTCATATTTAAGGGGCAGTTGCTTATCTGCCTTTATTCCCGTCCCTCTGTTATTTTGTTCTTCCAGAAACCACCCATCAAAATCATAACCTTCTCGTGACGGAAAAAACAATTTATCAAACGTATCGTCATACGACATAAAAATGTAGCCGGGACCATTTTCTTCCCATTTTGCAGTCAGCACATGATCTTCAGCAATGCGAACACAATCATAAAGCGTATCTATATTTTCCGCAGTTTCTTTGCAATCAGCACCGGTACTCCATCCTGCAAATTGATAGCCATCCTTTACCGGTATTTCTGTCTGACCATAAACTTTCCCATACTTGACACGTTTTGTCATTTTATCGTTTCCGTTCAAAAACGTTCCGCCACTTGCGTCAAGCGTAACTGTATATTCATTTGGTTCATAAAGCAGTGTCAAAAGTAAATGATATTCAGGTACTTTCAGATCAAACCATTCCCCATCATCATTTATGTTATAGTTTGTTTCTTCTTCCTGCACCCTATACCCCGAAAAGTGATATCCGGTCTCTGAATTACCATACACTTTTACTGTAGTGCCTATAACAAATTCACCATGGGCTTCACCATCTTCAAAGCATGGCCGCCCCATCTCAGGATTTTCCGCTACAAGCGAAACGTCTACTGTTCCCTGAATATACACAAAGACAGGTTCCTCAAACGCTCCTCTGACATTTTTGTTGTTTTCAATATGATAGTCTCCAAAGCATAGATTAACTTCCTGCCAGCAGTTCAGTTTTGTATAGTCCAATCCGTTTACAGTACATTCAACTCTTTCCTTATGGCCATCCTTAAAGTGTACCTCTGCTTTTCTGTTTATGTCTGCCATATCACCGACAAACTTACATATTTGCCTGCTTTCCTCAGGCTCTATTCTTATTACTGTTCTGCCACACACCGGCATCGCCTCTGCACCGTTTCCCATATCATAGTAATACGTCCCGGATTTTTTTCCACAATCAGCTCCATAGTATGCTGCTTCAGACACAGTATATGAATGCGGTCCCGGCGGGCTGCAACTTGTTCTGCATACACTACAGACAAATATATATTCATAGTTGTAAGAAGCTGACGCCCCGGCACCACATGCAGAACAATTTCCCGAATAATATTCAGTATATCCGTATTGGCCATATGATACTCCGCAGGGACGTTGATTTACTAAAGAAACTCCCTTTTTCAAAGCCTCCGGATCTTTATCGCAGCCACAGGAAAAGTCCCATCCTCCAAATGATAGTTTTGTTTCTTTTACTTCCATAGGTCCATTGCAATCATATGTCGTATGAT
>JAKSRZ010000075.1 GCA_024403375.1 Lachnospiraceae bacterium | reverse complement strand
CCGATGATATCACGGTGCTTTGGAAACGAAGCTTTTTGTCGGAAGTTCTTCTTGACGCCCAGTGGACGGCGGATCCGGTTGTGCTTACTTACGATTATAACTTTGATTACGGCGACCAGAGATTCCCCCTTGGGAACACCAAGGGAGCGTATGGACGGACACTTACAGACCTTCGTTCTTTTTATGTAAGCCCGATTAAAACCATCACCCTTTCTCACGATCAGCGAATCATCGGAGAAGGAGAAGTTATCGGCACAATGCCGAGACCTGAGAGAATAGGCTATGTCTTCAGGAACTGGTCGTGGACGGAGGGGGCAGACGGCAACGGCAAGAACCTTCCGGTGACGGAAGAGGACGAGTACCCTTACCGCACCCCAAAAACGCTTCACGCGAGATGGGAGCCTGCTGATGTAAAGATAACGCTCGATTATAACGGGGCGAGGGCGAATGTTGAGACCACGAGAAAGTTCCTTGCGACCTACCTGTCGCTCCCCAATCCGAGGGTTGAGGGCTATGATTTTGACGGATGGCACTACGATACCGAGGACGGGCCCCTTGTGCACCCCACCGCTACGGTGACGAACCCGTATCCGCATACCCTCGTGGCCAAGTGGAAACCAAAGAAAGTCATGGTTGTGTACATGACCTTCGGCGGCGATCCCATACCTCCCACCGAGGTTGATTTCGGTGGAACACTTGGAACAGCGGCGACTGTTCAGACGCGAAAAACCGGATGGGTTTTCGACGGCTGGTACGATAAGCCGGGCGACAGGGGCGTTAAGGTGACGCGTGATTACCCTGTTGATACTATGAATACAATCGTGCTTTACGCCCGATACCACGGCCATAAGTATGACGTAACATTGGACTATTGCACCGAATATAAACGAACCGCCGTTAATTTTGAAAAGAACGGCAACGACACCTATCAGGTGGAGTATGGGGCGAAATATCCCCAGCTCCCTGTGCCCACAAGGGACGGATATGTTTTCATTGGTTGGGCAACGCAGAAGGGAGCGGACGGCAACGGCCGTGCTGACGGCATTGTCGGCGGAGCCGACCTGGGAAGTTTTGTACAGATAGGAGACAGGCCGATACTCGACGTCACAGAAGCGAGAAACCATACACTTTATGCGACGTGGGAAGCAATCAAGGTGAAGATTATCTTCGACGACAACATGAATTACCGCTCACCGATGGATCACGAGCAGTACTAGGAGGGCAGAGATGAGAAAACTGAAAAATTTGACAAAACGAGCCCTTGCGGTGCTGCTCTCAATACTTACGTTTTTTACAACGATAGGGATTGCACCCGAGAAGGAGACGGAGGCGGCAGCTCTTGCTCCGAAGCTTGTATCACCGATAGCATTGTATAATAAGAGTGCTGAGTATGGTGGCTACTGCTACACAAGCGGAGGCCCTGACCACTACATCCTTCTTCCGACAGCGGAACAGCTGGCGAAGGAAATGAAGGACCTGTACTATCGTTTCGATTATAGAGGAGATCTTGATAGTAACTTCGACCTGGCAGAGTTCGAGCTCACGAACCTTAAACCCAGTGGGAGAACGTATCTCACAAGAACAAGCTCAAGGTATTCAAGCTGGTCTGACTGGTCAGAACTGGTGACACAGATGCAGAATGGCGGTCTTGACATGACAAAGATTGCAACTCTGGAGTGGCTTCAGGCGACTGAGAACTATGAAGGGGTGATGAGAAAGTTCCATAGCCATACGGCGGCGTGCTACCCTGCGGGAGCGAAGCAGCATACGTATCATGATGGTGTCAGTGAGCTGAACTACATAAAGACGTTTGATATGGCAAACGGCGTGTACAGAAATGAAGTCTATACATGGGATTTTAAAACGGGCCGCTACTACGGCGGAGCGGGAAATAATAACAGGAGACTCCCGGTGAATAACGGATGCTATACTTTTACCCCGACGGAGTCCGGCGTAAAAAGCGGTGAGGAGCATCACCTGTGGGCGTGGACTTCAGACTGCGGAGATAACGTAACAGGAATAACCCGCTGCTGGAGCTGTGGGGCAGACTACGGCGACGAGGGATTCACTGACGTGGAGTATGAGCAGTTCACCTGTATTGCGTGTGGTAAGACCTGTACTTTCAAGCCGATTCAGCGATGCGGAGTCTGTGGAGCCGCATGGAACGGCACGGGAAACGGCGAACAGTCGTCACCTGAAGAAGTGGATGGTTCACCCTGCGGAGCAACCAACCGGTTCTTTAAGTTTTCCCTTGACTGCGGGAAAATGCTCGGACACTGGTATGTGGGCGATACGGAAGTAGAGCCTTTGTGTCATAGGGATGAGGTTGTTGCGGTTGTTCCCCTTGTGGACATGAGTCAGACTGTGTACGTTGCACCGGGGGAAACGCCGAAAATTCCCTGTAGAGTGTATTATACAACGGGACAGGTGCTTGACATGGAAGTGCCGATTGAGTTTGATCCCGATAATACGGATCTTCAGGCGAATACAACAATCCGTGTCGGACAGAGACACGTGGTTCAGGTTTATACATATATGACCTATGATCCCCGTACTACGGGAATAAGGTCGGAGGATGATTATTTTCAACGATATGTAGGCTATAGGTGTTGTTTTGCGGCGCCGAACGTGAATAAATCGATGTCGTATGTAAGCTATAATGAGGTGGCGGGAACGCCGGGTTCGTATGTCCAGTATAACGGCCCGAAAGCATTGTCGTTCTTTACGGGTGGTAGCGATGCGGGCTATACACCATGTAAAACCGAGTGCGGAATCGCCACGTGGAATGAGCCGGGAAATCAATGGGGTGGAGGATGGAAATATTTCACTAATCCCGATGCAGAGATAGCAGAAATGATAGGTATTGCACCCGAGAGGGAGACAGAGGCGGCAGCCCTTGCTCCGAAGCTTGTATCACCGATAGCATTGTATAATAAAAGTGCGGAGTATGGTGGCTACTGCTACACAAGCGGAGGCCCTGATCACTACATTCTACTTCCGACAGCGGAGCCCACACAAGGAAGGGGGCGTGGGGGAATGTGTCCACCACCCAAATTTAGAAAAGAGCTTGGCATAATACGACACTCGTTGTATCTGAAATTGCTTTTTTGAACCCCAGATACGAATTTTGGCCATTTTTGACACGTAAATTTCAGGTGAAGTATCCTGAAACTCCTAAAATAGTGGTGGATACTTGATTTAGAGAAAAGTGAGTATCTCGCGGGGGAATACCCTCAAGTGGATACCCCAGTATCTCGCATAAAAACAGCCCCTGGGAGATACTCAAGTATCTCCCGGGGGCTTTGCTATATATTTAGTATACAAACTTAATTTTTCCAATTATTTCTGTAATTGCTTTTTTGTACATTCCCGGGGTTTCGCCGTCGTAGTGGATGAACTGGGGAATGTCGGATTCTACTTGCACTTTTGTTCCTTCAAAGGTTTCCACGCCGCGTAGTCCGATGTGTTTCTTGGCGTACAGGCGAGGAATATAGGTCATAGCCTGAAGTCTTTTAAGTGAGTGAAAAACGCAGTAGCTGAGCTTTCCGTCGGTGTCGGAGGCGTTGGGCACCATGGGGATGCCGCCGCCTTCAACGGGCTGGTTCATGGCAGCTAAAAAGAAAACTTTTGAGAGCTTTCTTGGAGAGTTGTTGTCAACTGTAATGGTTATATTTGAAAGCTTTGTGGTGAATATGTTCTTTGCACCGTAATATATATAAGTCAGCTTGCCGAGAATTTTTTTGAGTTTGCTGTTGTTGGCGTTATAGCAGGTGCTGGCGTCGTAGCCGTACCCGGAGCTTACGAGAAAGCGGTGCTTGCCGTCCTTGACTCTTCTTCCGTCGGGAAGGCAACCTTCTGCGTAGGTTAAGAGGCCCACGTCAATCTGCATGGTATGTCTGTGGTCAATTATGCCATCAACAATGTCCTCCATATTCTGGGGGAGTTTCTTGTTGTGGGCGAAATCGTTTCCGGAGCCGTTCTTTATAAGTGACAGCTCAGTGTTCTCAAGATCGGTGATGCCATTAATGCACTGGTTCAGGGTGCCGTCACCACCCAGGGCAATGATTCTTACAGGGCGTTCCGGAAAATCTCTTAATATTTTCTCATATTCTTTTTTTATGGATTCCCCTTTTTTGGTAAAATGAATTCTGTAGGGAATATCTTTCTTGTCAAAGATTTCTTTTGCAGCCAACCATGTGGCTGCACCACTGCCGGAACGTGATGCCGGATTTACGAAAACATGGTACATAGAAACTCCTTATTAATCATGCTTAGTGGGATGCATAATAACACGATAAAAGGATGTCGTCAAATATTGTGCCGCATAAGAAAATAGTCTGTAAAACGGGAGAGAAATGAGCGGTAAGAGGTGGAATTGTACCTAAAATTAGCACAATTATTTCTGTACATATGTTTGGTAAGTTGTGATTAATAAAGTTATTAATCTGGCTAATATAGCGTAAAATGGTGATATTCGGGCTTTTGTTATGCTGAAACTCTTGATTTGATAGGGCTTCGGTCTTTTTTTTATTGTGCAAAATCATGTGTCAATTTAGACAGAAAAAGAACAATTTATATTTGCAATTTTGTTGCGAAACGTATTTGGAAATGATAAAATAAGAAAGTCAGTACAAAACATGAATAATATTCAGAATTGACTGACAAATCGACTTGAAAGGAATTTACATTATGGACGTTTACAAAACCGAACAAATCAGAAACGTAGTATTACTTGGTCATGGGGGATCAGGAAAGACTACACTTGCGGAAGCTCTTGCATTCCACACAAAGGCAATCGGAAGAATGGGTAAGGTTGCTGACGGAACCACAGTAAGTGATTACGACAAAGAAGAGATTAAGCGTGGCTTTTCAATCAGAGCATCAGTTGTTCCGATTGAATGGGAAGGCCTTAAAATAAATATACTTGATGCACCCGGATATTTTGATTTTGTAGGACAGGCCGAGGAAGCAATGTCTGTTGCGGACGCCGCAGTTATCGTTGTCAATGGTAAGGCAGGCGTTGAAGTGGGCACAAAGAAGGCCTGGGACATCTGCGAGAGAAGAAAAATTCCTTGCATTTTCTTCGTAACCAATATGGATGATCCTAATGCAGATTACGTAAAAATTGTTGAAGACCTTAAGCAGCTTTACGGTAAGAAAATTGCACCTTTTCATCTTCCTTTCTATGAGAATGATAAGTTTACAGGCTTCGTTAACGTAGTCAAGATGGGAGCAAGAAAGTTCAAGCCTGACGGAACATATGAAGAAATCGAAATTCCCAATGGCGTAAAGGGCGACCTTGAAGACGTTCGTAACATGATTCTTGAAGCTGTTGCAGAATCAGACGAAGAACTTATGGAAAAGTATTTCAACGGTGAAGAGTTCACTCAGGAAGAAATCTCCAAAGCACTCAGAAAGAGCGTTATTGAGCATGACATTATTCCTGTACAGATGGGATCCGGAACATTGACATACGGATGCAATATGCTTCTGCAGTCCTTCCAGAAATATTTCCCTGCACCTGATAAGTCAGCCGTTTTCAAAAAGGGTGTCAACAAGAAGACCGGAGAAGAGGTTCTTGCGGACAAGGATCCCGCAAAGCCTGTCAGTGCTTATGTATTTAAGACAATCATGGATCCTTTCGTAGGTAAGTATTCACTTGTTAAAGTATGTACAGGTACACTTAATGCGGGAGATGTGGTTTACAACGTTACTAAGGAAGTTGAGGAAAAACTCCAGAAACTTTATGTAATGAGAGGTAAGGAACTTATCGAAGTAAAGACTCTTGAGTCAGGCGATATCGGTGCCATCGGTAAGCTTAGTGCAACAAGAACAGGAGACACACTTTCCACAAGAGAATGTCCTATCGAATTCCATCCCACAACAATGTCAAAGCCGCAGGAATATATGCGTTATAAGGCAAAGGTAAAGGGCGAAGAAGATAAGGTGGCACAGGCACTTCAGAAGATTCTTATTGAGGACCTTACATTAAAGACCGTCAATGATGAGGAAAACAGACAGATGCTCCTTTACGGCATCGGAATGCAGCACATGGAAATCGCTGCATCAATGCTTCAGGAACGTTATAAAGTTGAGATTGAACTTTCCAAGCCTAAGTTTGCTTACAGAGAGACCATTACAAAGAAGGTTGAAATGGTACAAGGTAAGCATAAGAAGCAGTCCGGTGGACATGGTCAGTACGGTGACGTTAAGATGAACTTTGAGCCACTTGAGGACCAGACAAAGGCTTACGAATTCAGCGAGCAGATTTTCGGTGGAGCAGTTCCTAAAAACTACTTCCCCGCTGTAGAAAAGGGTATTCAGGACAGCCTTGTGAAAGGACCTCTTGCAGCATATCCTGTTGTTGGTATCAAGGCAACTCTTGTTGACGGATCATACCATCCCGTTGACTCCAACGAAATGGCATTCAAGACAGCATCAATGCTGGCATTCCGCGAAGGTTTCATGCAGGCAAAGCCTGTTCTCCTTGAGCCAATCGAGAGCCTGAAGATTGTCGTTCCCGATAAGTTTACCGGTGATATTATGGGTGACCTTAACAAGCGTCGCGGCCGTATCATGGGAATGAATCCTATTGCAGGCGGCAAGCAGGAAATCGAAGCAGAAATTCCTTCTTCAGAACTGTATGGCTATTCAACAGACCTTCGCTCAATGACAGGCGGCATGGGAGAGTATGAGCACGAGTTCATTCGCTATGAGCAGGCACCTTCAGACGTACAGCAGAGAGAAGTTGAAAAGAGAGCTTCCAAGATTGAGGCAATCGAAACCTGATAAAATAAGAAAAAGCTTATGTGCTGCACCTCGGGAAACCGGGGTGCAGTTTGTATATTCAGCACCTTTATTTTTCTTGATTAATGTGATAATGTTAATCCCATGAAAGTATCGCGAAGCTCCAAAATAATACTGTTTCTGGCCCTGCTTATGACGGGGATTACAGTCGTTGCGGCGACTGTTTTTGTTGTGTCAAGAAAGCTGGACATTCCGATCGGAGGAAGCAGAATCAGCGAGAAAATAAAGCAGGGAGAGGCGATTAACGACTCAAAGAATAAGGATGTGAATGACCATCTCTTACGAACCCGTCAGCTCAGAATGATATATACATTAAATGAAGACAAAATATCCGGAATCTATCTGGAGATACTGAACAGTCCTCGAAAGACGGTGAACTTTGTGGAAATTCCCAGGTCCACAAAAATTTCCATATCCGATGAACTGTTTAAGGAATTGCAGACCTATTCCCCCACGCTTCCACAGTACGTAAAGGTGTCCAAACTGGATACACACTTTTCCTCTGACTATCGTTTTGAGGCCATGACAAAGGTGTTTGGAGAAACTCTGGAAGAAAGTATCGATTGCTGGATTGCGGTAAATGAAGAAATATTTGAGATGTGGTGCAACAAAGGCTATTCTCACGACGAATTCCATGCTGAAGATTTCTTCAATATATTTGATAAAATGTATAGCGAAAAACTAAGCAGCATTGACGGCTCTGAGTACAGGATGTATTATGAAAACTACTTGGATTGCGAGTTTTTGACGATTCGTGTTGTCCCCGGAGACTGGGAGAAAACGGATTACATCATAAAAGAAACTGCTGCAAGAGAATTGGTGGAGGAACTAAAATATTGAAAACCGTACTTGTGACAGGTGCATCAAGAGGAATTGGCAGAGCCATCGCCACAGCCTTTGCAAAGGCGGGCTATAACGTAGCACTGAATTGCGTTAAGGAGAAGACTAAGCTGGACAGGCTGTGCGAAGAACTCAGAGCATATAACAGCGGCAAAATAATTGAGTGTGTTGGAGACATATCTGACCCTGATTACGTCCGAAGCATGTTCGAAAAAATAAACCAGGAATTCGGTGGACTTGATATTCTGATCAACAACGCCGGGATATCTATTGTAGGCCTATTTACAGAACTTAAAGACGATGAATGGAGAAAAATCTGCGGCGTGAATCTGGACGGAGCAATATGGTGTGCCAGAGAAGCAGCAAAACTCATGGTTCAGAAACATTCGGGCAAGATTTTTAACATTTCATCAATGTGGGGACAGGTGGGAGCATCCTGCGAAGTGGCTTACTCGGCGACGAAGGGCGGCATAGACAGCCTTACAAAGGCATTGGCCAAGGAACTGGCACCTTCGGATATACAAGTCAACGCAATCTCACTTGGCGTAATCGATACCGAAATGAACAGCTTCCTGTCCCAAGAGGACAAAGAGGCATTAACCGAAGAAATTCCCGCAGGCAGATTCGGAAAGCCTGAAGAAGCAGCCGAACTGATTCTGTCCTTATGCGAAGGAAATAATTATCTTACGGGCCAGATAATCCGTATGGATGGCGGAATGATATGATTGAAGAAAAACGTGCAAACAGAAGAATAAAAATAAGCTGCTTTGTTGCACTTGGGATTATTGCTACGGCGATTTCTTTCGGTGTAGGAACAAAAGTAGGTGCAGCAACAGGAGAACCCGGATCCATGACCGATCCGCTCATAACCGAAAGCTACCTTGAACAACGCCTTTCACAGTTTACGGGCGGAACCTATTCCCTTGTCAGCCTGGAAAAAGGCGGAAGCCATACACTGCCGGCAGGAGAGAGAATCGTCCTGTACTCCGGAGAAGCTACAGCAAAAGGGAACCTTATAGATCTGACTGACGGGGCAATACTAAAAAGCGGGAACAGCGTTCAAAGATACCACGAATACCTTATTTCTTCCGATGATGGAGGAATAAAAATGAGTACCGCAGGACTGCTTTTTTCATCAAAATAAGAGGCATTTGGCTATTTTGCATAAAAAAAGCCACCCCGATTTGGGCAACTTGAACAAAAAAGCAAATTGTCGATATACAATGTACACAAATAAATAGAACATCTTTTGGTAAAATAATCTATGGCTTTTTACCTTCGAATAGTGTAAAATCATTTCATAAATTTATCTTTCTAAATTAAGCCTAAAAAGCAGGAGGAAAATATGGCAAGTTTATCACTTAAAAACATTAATAAGACATATCCTAACGGCTTCGTTGCAGTTAAGGACTTCAACCTTGAGATCGCAGACAAGGAATTCGTTATCTTCGTAGGACCTTCAGGTTGTGGTAAGTCAACAACACTTCGTATGATTGCAGGTCTTGAGGAAATCACAGACGGTGAACTCTGGATCGGTGACAAGCTCATGAACGATGTAGAGCCTAAGGACAGAGATATCGCCATGGTTTTCCAGAACTATGCTCTTTATCCTCATATGTCAGTATATGACAACATGGCATTCGGTCTTAAGCTTCGTAAGACTCCTAAGGATGAAATTGACAAGCTCGTTCATGAAGCAGCTAAGATTCTTGATATCGAGCACCTTCTTGATCGTAAGCCTAAGGCTCTTTCCGGTGGTCAGAGACAGCGTGTTGCCATGGGTCGTGCTATCGTTCGTAATCCTAAGGTATTCCTTATGGATGAGCCTCTTT